>DASZFX010000284.1:0-1999 GCA_035939375.1 Roseiarcus sp. | reverse complement strand
GCGCCGGATTCGCAATGGGCGCCCGCCCCTTCGGCCGCGGTGAAACGCAGGAAGGCCTTGGGGCATTCGAGCAGGTCATAGAGCTTCTCCGCCGTCGCCCCGATCTCCGCCGCGCGCTCAAAAAGCCGCAATGCGCGCTTGGCCGATGTCCTGCGGCAAGGCTGGTCTGCGCAGCCTCGAAACGGCGTTCCGCCGCGGCGATCCAGCCATCGTGCCAGGATAGTGCGTCCGGCTCGCGGACGGCATCGGCGACGGCGAAACACTCGCCGAGATCGGCGCCGCCGGCCGAGGCGTGGCCGGCCGTGCGCAACCATTGCGCGCGAAAGAGAGAATCCTTGAAGGGCGCTGGCACTTCATCGCCCCGCTTGCTATGAATCGGATCAATGTTTACGTTCCATACATCACGGAATGTATAAGATGTCAACATCCGCGCGCGCCGCCTATCACCATGGGAATTTGCGCGAGACTCTCGTCGCGCTGGCGCTCGCCATGCTGGAGCAAGTCGAGCCGGAGCAATTGACGCTTCGCGGTCTGGCTGAGGAGGCGGGCGTTTCCGGCATGGCGCCCTATCGCCATTTCGAAGACAAGGCCGCTCTCCTGTCCGCGGTGGCCGAGGCGGGATTTGTCGAACTGCGCCGGCGGCTCGCCTCTGTCGATGATGAGCGAAAGCCGAGGAAGGCCTTGATCGCCTTCGCCGTCGCCTACATAGGCTTCGCCTGCGACAAACCCAACCTTTACCGCGTCATGTTCGGCGGCGCGCCGCCGACGCCCGACGATCGACTGACGGCGGACCCCCGGACTGTCTTTGGCCTGTTCTCGACACGGCTGGCGCAACTCGTCCCGCCAAGGAGGCGCGCGGAAGCGTTTCTCGCCTGTTTGTCGCTGGCGCATGGCCTCGCCAGCCTCATCGTGAACGGACGTATTCGCGCGCCTGCGGACGAACCGGCGAAATTGGCCAAGCGGCTCGCGGGCGTCATGTTAAGAGGCGTCCTAACGTCCGCCGTCGCGGAGGATGGGTCGCCGAGGCGTCGCCGCCGACGATGAGCGGATAGCGCGATCCGCCGCAAACCGAGATGCCGCGATGCGGCGGACCAGGCTCACGGCGCATGGGGCGCGCCGCGCTCACGCACCTCTCCCCCGCCAAATCTTCCCGAGACGGCCCAGGTCGTACGTTCGTCGGCCAAGAACCGCCGCGCCACCCGCCCAATCTCCGTCGCGCCGAGGCGGATCTGGCGCAATTGCCCGGTCGGCGAAGCGATCGCCCCGACAAAATAAAGGCCCGGCTCCGACGTCGGCCTGTCGCTGACGAGCGGCCTGCCGTTGGCGTCAAGCACGCCGCGCGCATCCGGCAGGAGCGGCCGCAAGTCCGGCTTGAAACCCGTGGCGAGGATCACGGCGTCGAAACGATCGCGCCCGCTTTGCGCGAAATCCACCCCGTCGGACGTGAACCTCTCGACCGCGCCACGCACCTCGATTTTGCCCTCTCTGATCTTCTTAATCGTCCCGACATCGAGAACCGGCACGCGTCCGTCCTCTTCGATCATCCGCAGCGCCCCCTTGGCCGCGCGCTTCAGCCCAAGCTTCTCGATCGAACCGACAGCGAGGCGCAAGATCGGCGCGTTGAGCGCGTCGGCGACGCGGGCCGGCAGGAACCTTTCCGCGATCGCGAAGCTCAGGATCGGCAGACCAAGCAGATCGCGCGGCAAGACGCGCACCGGCGAGCGTACGCTCAAAGTCACATTCGCCCCGCCCTCGCAGAGGTCGAGCGCGATCTCCGCGCCCGAATTGCCAAAGCCGATGACGAGAACACGCTTGCCGACGAAAGGCCCGCTGTTGCGATAGACGCTCGAATGAATGATGGCGCCGTGAAAGTCCTCCATGCCGGGCCATCGCGGCATGTTCGGGAAATCGGCCCAGCCCGTCGCGACCACGACGATCTGCGTGCGAGCGGAATGCTCCCCCGCCTCAACGCGCCAAACCTCGCCGTCGCGCCGCACGG
>DASZFX010000283.1:0-3667 GCA_035939375.1 Roseiarcus sp. | reverse complement strand
TGTGCTCGCCGGCCTCGCCGTCAAGCGCCGTCGCATTGGGATCGCTGGCGAAAGCGATCAAGGCGCCGCGCGCAAGATCGCCCTCGATGCGATTGAGGCCGCGGTGGCCGACGACGCCGCGATATCGTCCGCGCTCGAGTTCGGCGGCGAAGGGATTGTCGCGGCAGGCATCGAGAATGATGACATTGGCGCGCTCTTCGCGGCGCATCTGACGCAGAAGTTGCGACACGCTGATCGCGTTGAGATCGAGATCCGTCGGCGTCTTCAAATCGATATCGATCGGCAGAAGATAATTCTCGCCGTCGAAGGCGACGCCATGGCCCGCATAATAGACGACGGCGCCGTCGGATCCCGCCAAAGCCGTCGAGAATTCCGACAAGGTCGAGCGCATCCCCTGCGATGAAAGATCGTAGCCTTCGACGACCTTGAAGCCGAGATGTCTGAATGTCTCCGCGATCGCCTTGGCGTCCAGGACCGGATTGGCCAGCTTCGGCGCGACTTTATAAGCAGCGTTGCCGATCACCAAAGCGACGCGTTGGTTCGCAGCGGCGAAGGCCGGCGTCGCGAGAAGCGCAAAAGCCGCCAAGACCGCAAGAAGAAAAGGAAAAAGCCCGGCGCGTCGACCCATGATTGGTCGCATGATCCGCATCCCTCGCTCATGCTGCGCGGCGGCGACGGCCGCCCTTGCGGCGGCTCTCGATTACGGGACGATACTATTCTCACGGCTTCGTGAATTCAACGCGAGAGGCGCCTCGGACAGGCTTCGCCGAAGCTCGGACGCGCCGCCGATCTTTCCATTCCCGATCGGCTCGGCTAGCTCTAAGGCGCCGACCGGAGGAGCGCCATGGCCTATGAAACGATCATTGCGGAGACGCATGGAAAGGTCGGCTTGATCCGACTCAATCGGCCCAAGGCGCTGAATGCGCTCAACGCCGTTCTCATCGACGAACTGAACGCCGCGCTCGCCGCTTTCGAGGCCGACGCCAATGTCGGCGCGACCGTCGTCACCGGCTTGGACAAGGCTTTCGCCGCCGGCGCCGACATCAAGGAGATGCGCGACAAGACCTATATGGACGCCTTCCTCGAAGACCTCATCGGCAAGTGGGGCGGCATCGCGCAGGCGCGCAAGCCGATCATCGCGGCAGTCGCCGGCTTTGCGCTCGGCGGGGGCTGCGAGATCGCAATGATGTGCGACTTCATCATCGCCGCCGACAGCGCCAAATTCGGCCAACCCGAGATCAAGCTCGGCGTCATCCCCGGCGCCGGCGGCACGCAGCGCCTCGCCCGCTTCATCGGCAAGGCCAAGGCGATGGACCTTATCCTGACCGGCCGCATGATGGACGCAGCGGAGGCCGAGCGCTGCGGCCTGGTCTCGCGCGTCGTGGCCGCCGACAAACTCGTCGAGGAGGCGCTGAAAGCGGCGGCGATCATCGCCGGCTATTCGCTGCCGTCGGTGATGATCGCCAAGGAAAGCGTCAACCGCGCCTTCGAGACGACGCTCGCCGAAGGCGTGCGCTTCGAACGCCGCGTGTTCCATTCGCTTTTCGCGACCGAGGATCAGAAGGAGGGCATGGCCGCCTTCATCGAGAAGCGGGCGCCGGTGTTCAAGAATCGCTGAACGCCGAGGAGCGACCCTTTATCCCGGGCGTTTGGGTCACCAAACGCCCGGTATGAGGCGGTAGCGCACGCGCCGGGCGTAATCGGCGTAGTCCGGCAAGGCTTGGGTTAGAGTGCGCTCCTCGAGGCCGATGCGAAGCGTCAGCGCTACGATCAATATCGGCGCCAGCGCCAGGCCGATCCACGAGCCCAACAAGAGCGGCAGTCCCACAAAGTAGAGGATCCCGCCCGCATACATCGGATGGCGCACAATGGCGTAGGGACCCGTCGTGATGACGCGTTGACCGCGCTCTCGTTGAATCTTAACGACCGGCGCGGCGAAAGAATTCTCCCGAAAGACGAGCCAGCACGACAGAAAGAAGCTCGCGGAAAGGACCGCGCCGACAAAGTTCAGCCAGAGTGGCATGTGAGACAGGCTCCATCGCTTGGCGTCAAGCGCCATCAGCGCGAGCCACCCGTAAAAGCCGACCTGGACGAAGACCATGAAAATCTTGTCGGCTGGCGCTTGATCTTTCTGAAAGACCCCGGCCATGCGCTCGCGGAGAAGGTCCGGATCATGACGGGCGAGCCACGGGCTGACGGCCGCGCCGCCGACGACCATCTCGGCGAGGAAGACCCAGGCTCCCGGCCAATCGAGCGTACCGGCCGGCGCGAACAAAAGCGCGGCGAGGAACGCGATCAGCGCGGCGAAGCGAATGACCATGCGGCCGTCCATTGGCGCTCAATCGCAAGGAGGGCGAGGGAGTTCGCCGTCGTCTTGATATAGGCGACGGCGATGCAGTTGCGAGGGACGGGCTGACGCCGGGCGTCAACGCCTGGAGCGGCGGCGCGCGGCGAATTCGACGCGTTCGGCTGTGACAGCGCAATCGCCCGGCCGGTCGGCGGTCTCGAACTTGGCGAAGCGCAGGGCGGCGTCCCTGCTGCAAAAAATGCCGCCGTAGAGACCATGCGTCTCGGTGACCACCCAATGCCCCCAACGGTCCTGGCCGACGACAAAATGCAGCGGGTCCTCGCTTGCGTCGGGATCCTCCGCTTGGCCTGCTTCTCTCAATGCCTGCGCCATGGGCGTCAACTCCTAAGGAACACCACGTTGCTCGGCGCCGAACGCCGAACTCGCGCGGGATTCTGGCGCCGCGGCGCATAAAAAATCAGTTCGTCTTCGCGCGCGCCGCATAAGCCCGTCGTAAGGGCGAAAATTCCTCGTCGACCTGAACGCGCCCCTTGGGCTCGTCCCACGCTGCGCCGAAGCAAATATTGGTCCACACCCTTCAAATCGCGCCTTTCTTGCCTTAATGGGACGGGACGGGCCGCGAAAGGGCCAAGAGAGAGGCAAAAGTGAACGATTCCGCATCCCTGGAGACCGTTTTGGGCGTCGCCATCCATTCTGAGAAGCGCGCCCGCTATGAAGAAATCCTCGACCCCGCCGCGCTCGCCTTTCTCGCTGACCTGCATCGCGGCTTCGATGAGCGCCGGCGCGCTTTGCTCGCCCGCCGCGCCGAGCGCCAGAGACTCTTCGACGCCGGCGAGACGCCCGACTTTCTTGCCCAAACCCGCACCATCCGCGAGGGCGACTGGCGCATCGCGCCGATCCCGGCCGACCTCCTCGACCGCCGCGTCGAGATCACCGGCCCGGTCGACCGCAAGATGATCGTCAATGCGCTGAATTCCGGCGCTGAGGTCTTCATGGCCGATTTCGAGGACGCGACCTCCCCCGTCTACGCCAATCTGGTCGAGGGCCAGATCAATCTTCTCGATCGCTGGGCGGGCAGAATCGATTTCACCGACGCCGCCAGCGGCAAGGCCTACAAGCTCGGCGCGAAGCCCGCCGTCCTGATGGTGCGCCCGCGCGGCTGGCATCTGCCGGAGCGCCATGTCACGGTCGACGGCGAGGAGATTTCCGGCTCGCTGTTCGACTTCGGCCTCTATGTCTTCCACAACGCCAAGACCCAGATCGCCCAAGGCGCGACGCCGGCGTTCTACCTCCCCAAGCTCGAGAGCCACCTCGAGGCGCGGCTGTGGAACGACGTGTTTCTCACGGCCCAGAAATATC
>DASZFX010000282.1:0-4785 GCA_035939375.1 Roseiarcus sp. | reverse complement strand
GCTTCGGGAGGAACGAGGTTGGGGGCGGCTCTCCGTGGCGAGCCTCGTCGCCTTAATCTATTTCGTCCCCGTGCTTTGGATGATCCTCGCCGCCTTCAAGTCGCGGGTCGACATCATGGCGCAGCCGCCCAAGCTCCTTTTCTTGCCGACCCTCGACAATTATTGGGCGATTTTTCATCACCTCTCCGCTGATGGCAGCCAAGTTTTCTCGACCGGCTTCGAGCGCAATATTTTCAATTCGATATTTATCGCGGCGATCAGCGTCGGCTTGGCCTTGGCGCTGGGCGCGCTCGCGGCTTATGGCTTCTCTCGACTGCGCGCGCCGGGGCGAGACTATTACATGTTCTATGTGCTCGCGTTGCGCATGATGCCGCCGTTGACGCTGATCGTTCCGCTCTATCTCCTGTTTCGCCTGAGCGGCCTCGGCGGCTCCTATGTCGGCATTATCCTGGTCTATACCGCCTTCAACCTGCCGTTCTCGATTTGGATGCTGAGGAGCTTCCTCGACGAATTAAATCCTCAAATCGAGGAGGCCGCTTGGCTCGACGGCGCCTCGCATCTCACGATTTTCTGGAAAATGTGTCTGCCGCAAATCGGCGCTGGGATCGCGGCGACCGCCATGATCGCCTTTGTCTTCACCTGGAACGATTTCCTTTTCAGCCTTCTCCTCACCGGCCAGGACACCCGCACGGTTCCGGTGGCGATGATCAGGGTCGTAGGCGCGGACGTCGGCGTCGATTGGGGCGTCTTCGCCGCGATCGGGACGATCTATCTCCTTCCTATTCTTGTCGTCGTCTTCGTGTTGCAGCGGCATCTGCTGCGCGGCGCGACTTTCGGCACGCTGTCCGGCTAGTCCGTCGATGTCACGTCTCATCTGCGAAATGAGCTTTATCTGCCCCTGAGAGAAGGCCCAACATGTCGCATTTCCTCAACAGCCGCGAGACCCTGGTCACTGAAGCAATAGACGGCCTTATCGTAGCCTCGAGGCCCGGCGCGCTCGCTCGCCTCGACGGTTTTCCAGCGATAAAGGTCGTCTTGCGCGGCGATTGGGACAAATCGACAGTGGCGCTGGTCGCCGGTGGCGGCTCGGGTCACGAGCCGGCCCATGCCGGTTTCGTCGGGCGCGGCATGCTGACAGCAGCCGTATGCGGCGACGTCTTTGCTTCGCCGACGGTCGAAAGCGTCTTGGAGGCCATCTCAGCCGTGACTGGGCCCGCCGGATGCCTTGTCATCGTAAAGAACTATTCCGGCGACCGGCTCAATTTCGGCCTCGCCGTCGAACGCGCCCGCGCCGAGGGCCTGAAGGTCGAATCCGTCATAGTCGCCGACGACGTCGCCTTGGAGAATTTTGCGCAACCGCGCGGCATCGCCGGCGTGATGTTGGTCGAAAAGATCGCCGGACATGTCGCCGAATCCGGCGCGGGCCTCGAGGCGGTGGCGACGGCGGCGCGAGCCGCCGCCGAAGGTGTCAAGAGCCTCGGCGTCGCTGTCTCGACTTGCTCGATTCCCGGTCACCCGACTCATACGAGGCTAGCCGACGGACAGGCCGAGCTCGGGCTGGGCATTCACGGCGAGCCCGGTTTCGAGACGATCGACCTTCCGCCCATCGACCAGCTCGCGAAATTGATGACTGCGCGGCTCGCCCGTTTCTTGCCTAGCGATGGCCCGCTCGCTCTGCTGGTCAACAATCTCGGCGGCGCGCCCGACATCGAAATGCTCGCTATGACCAGAGCGATCGCCGCGACGCCCCTTGGTGTGCGCGCCCGCCTGTTCGCCGGCCCGGCGCGTCTGGTGACGGCGCTCGATATGAAGGGTTTCTCGATCTCGGCGCTTCCGCTCTTCGACTATTTCGGCGATGCGCTGACCTCCCCTTGCGACGTCCCGGCTTGGACCTCCTTTCGAGAGCCGCGGCCTGTGCGCTCGATCGCTTTGAAAGGCGCCGGGCGTCGCAGCGACGGGGCGGTCAGCGACGACCGGCGAATGCGCGTCGCGCTAACCGCCGTTTGCGAGGCGCTTATCGGCCGCGAAGGCGAGCTCAACGCCTTGGACGCGACAATCGGCGACGGCGACACCGGCTCGACTTTCGCCAGCGGCGCGCGCCTCATCTTGAACGATCTGGACAAGATGCCGCTCGCCGATCACGGAGCGCTTTGCAGCGCGCTTTCCGACCGCATCGCCAGGTCGATGGGCGGTTCGAGCGGCGTGCTCTTGTCCATTCTCTGCGCCGCGATGGGGGCGGCGCTGTCAAAGGGCGAGACTTGGCCGGCGGCATTCGCCGCGGGCCTGTCCCGCCTTCAGTTCTATGGCGGCGCTAAAGAGGGAGATCGCACGATGGTCGACGCTCTGGCGCCAGCCGTGCGCGCGCTCGAAGCAGGGAAGAGCGTCGGCGCCGCAGCGACCTCGGCGCGCCAAGGCGCCGACGCAACCGCGCAAATGACTCGCGCAGGCATTGGTCGCTCGAGCTACCTTGCCGCCGCCACTCTCCTCGGCGTGCCCGATCCGGGCGCCATCGCCGCAGCCCATGTTTTGGAGGCGATAGCGGATGCGACTTGAGGCCAAGCCATCGGCCGCTGATTTGCGTTCATCAGCTGTTGATGACGGAGTTTGCCGCAGGGGCCAATGACAATACGAGCACGATTGAACGATGTGGCGCGCGAGGCCGGCGTCTCCACCGCGACCGTTGACCGGGTCATTGACAAGCGCGCTGGCGTTCGTGGACCCACCGCGGCGCGCGTCGAGGCCGCCATCCGCAAACTCGGCTATCGGCCCGACCCGTTCGCGTGTCGTCTCGGGCGGGGCCGTGCGTTCCGGTTTTGTTTCTTGCTGCCGATAGGCGCCAATCCCTTCATGACCAACCTCGGCACACAAGCGAAGCATGTTGCCAACTGGCTCGATACTCAGCGCGCCTCCGTCGATACGCTCCACGTCGATGTCTTCGATGCGGAGACGCTCGCCGGCGTCCGAGAGGCGCGCGCCGGCGAATATGACGGCGTCGCCGTTGTCGCTCTCGACCATCCGCGCGTACGCGGCGCCATCGACGATTTGGTAGAGCATGGCGTTGCCGTAGTGACGCTTGTTTCGGATGCGCCGAGCTCCCGACGGCTTCGCTATGTCGGCATCGACAATGTAGCCGCCGGTCGTACCGCCGGCTCGCTCGTCGGTCGCTTCGTCGGCGACGGCGAAGGCGCGGTCGGCGTCATCGCCGGTTCGCTGGGCCTACGCGATCACGCCGAGCGTTATTTCGGCTTCCAGCAGATCATGACCGAGGAATTTCCGCATCTCAAGGTGTTGCCGGTGCGCGAAAATCGCGACGATGACGAAACGGGGCGACGCGCCGCGGCCGGGATCCTCGCTGAGAACAAAAAGCTCGCCGCTCTCTACAGCATCGGCTCAGGCAATGCGGGCCTGGCGGCCGCGCTCGAAGCGTCAGGCCGGGCGGGCGACGTCGTATTTGTCGGTCATGAACTGACTGCCGATTCGCGCCGCTTGCTGATGCGCAACATCATGGATGCGGTCATCAACCAGAACCCGGGTCACGAGGTCCGCTCCGCTGCGCGTATCCTTCTCGCCCATTGCTCCGGCGAACCGATCATTGCGGATCAAAACCATATTCTCATCGATATTTTCGTGCGGGAGAATGTTCCATAATCTAACCAAGGCAAGAAACATCTCGACCGCGGGGTTGAGAGCGCGAGCCGCAACGATCGTCGACAGAGAGGAAAATCGCCATGACCGAAAAGAACAACTATCCCAAACTGCACAATGCGATGTGGCCGGGTTTGGGCGGCAAGGGCCCGGATTCCGAGCCGCCGATCAGCCTCGACGACCTGCTGAAAATGACCGCCGCCGCCAAAGTCGACGGCTCGAAATTCGACGGCGTCGATCTTTTCCTCGCCGACCCGCACACCAGCATCGATTCATCGCGGGACGATATCAAGAAACTAGCCGACAAGATCGGAGCGATGGGCCTTGCCGTCGGATCGCTCGTCTCGCCGGTTTGGCCGCCGGTCGGAGGCGGCTCGGCCATGGGCAGTCCCGACGATCGCAAGCGCTTCGTCGAAGTGGTTCGCAAGGCCTGCGCCATCGGCAAGCAATTGCGTGATCTCGGCATTCGCAATTCTGGCGTCGTGCGTATCGATTCTGCGAGCAGCGTCGAAGACTGGGCGAAGGACCCCGCCGGCAATACGCGGCTGATCGCCAAGACCTTCCGCGAAGCCTGCGACGTGGCTGAAACGTACGGCGAGCGCCTCGCGGCGGAAGGCGAAATCTGCTGGGGCGGCATGCATAGCTGGAAGGCGATGATCGATACGCTCGAGGCGACCGATCGGCCAAAAGTAATAGGTTTCCAGGCGGATATGGCCCATACGCTTCTCTATACGCTCGGCCACAATGCGCCTGAAGCGCGGCTGTTGCCGGAGAAATTCGATTGGGACAATCGCGACGTCGTCGAGTCTGGACTAAAGAATCTTACCCACGTGCTGCGCCCTTGGACCATCGACTTTCTCGTCGCGCAGAACGACGCGACGGTCAAAGGCATGGGGTCGCACGACAAGACCGGACGACATTGTCAGGTCAACGATCCCAATGGGAAGCTCGATATCGCGCGTGATTCCGGCTATTGGCTGCGCGACGATAAGGGTGATCTGACCAAGAAGTTGACGCATATCTGTTGGGACGGCTGTATGTTTCCCAACAGCGTGATGACGCAGCAGAAGACCTGGGACGACGTGCTCGGCGCGATGATCAAGGTTCGCGACGCGCATGGCTGGCGACAATAGTCGGGGA
>DASZFX010000281.1:0-1998 GCA_035939375.1 Roseiarcus sp. | reverse complement strand
GTCGCAGCCGACGCGGGACAAACGCACAAGGCACAAAGGATGACACCAACGAATCGCTTCATCGCCATCGCCGCAGGGCGCGGCAACGCATCAAATCTCGCCGCGGTACGATTCTAACTCGACTTCACAATCACGCAACCTCGAATTGTGGCCGTATGCCACATTTGCAGGGGACAAAATTAAGTCCGGCTTGATCCCTCGGGTCCTGTCAAGGTCCTCGAGGCGCCGCATTTTCGTCAAAGGTTCAACGCGCTTCGAGTCGAGCTAACGCAATCTCGGCGGCCGCGTCCCCTGAGCGCACCGCGCCTTCGATCGTCGCCGGCAGGCCTGTTTTCACGTAGTCGCCGGCGAGCAGGAGATTGCGCCAGGCTGTCGTGGTCGTCGGCCGACGCGCCGCCTCCTCGGGGGTCGCCGCGAAAGTCGCGCGCTTCTCTTTGATGATTCGCCAGGACGGAAGCGAATCAGGAAGGTTGGTCAGGGCTGCGACATCGCGCCACAGATCGGCGGCGAGTTTTTCGCGAGGCGTATCCATGAAACGCTCGGCGTCGCTTATCGTCGTTGACAGCCGGTCGGGATAAGCGAAGACCCATTCCGCCATTCCGTTGACAACGCCGATGATCGACGGCGTGCCGGCGGGCGGGGCGATGTTGAAATGACCGTTAAGAATCGCATTGGTCTGCTGCGGCGTCGAAAGATCCGGGACGAGCGTCGCCGCGACATGGGCCGGCGTCGCCAAGATCGCAAGGTCTCCGCCTTCTAGCGCCACCGAATCGTGGTCGAATTCGAGCGCGCCCGCCCGGTCGCCGGCAAATCTGATCGCGCGCAAGCGACGTTCGAAGCGGATTTGCGCGCCGCGTTTTCGCAAGCATTTCAAAGCCGGATCGACAAAGGCGCGCGAGAGGCCGTTGGCGGCGACGAGCGGATGGCAGGCGCGGCCGCCGCGCGCCAAAGTCTCGGTCAACGTCGCTTTGGCCAGTTGCGCCGAGGCTCCCGGCGGCTCGGTGTTCAGCGCCGCCAAAAAAAACGGACGCCACAGCCGCTCATAGAGCCGCCCGGAACAGGACATGACGTCGGAGAGCTTGGCGTCCCGCCGCGCCCATAGGAGGCGCAGCGCGCCGAGATAGTCGAGGATGCGAACGCCCGGGGTTCGCCTGGCCTCGACGAAAAGCCACCAGGGCAGCGGACCCTCGTTCGGGCGGATCGTCCAACGCTCGTTGGTGGCAAGATCGGCGAAGGCGATTTCGCAGCGGTCTGGGCCGGCGAGTTCGCCGCGCGCGTCGATCGCCTCGAGATAGGCGAGGGCGGCGCGATTGCCTGACAGTAAGAGATGATTGCCGTTGTCGATCGTCGCGTTGATCGTCTCGTCGAAGAAGGACCGGCAGCGCCCGCCCGCCTGGCGCGCGGCCTCGTGAAGGATGATCGTTGCTTGTGTTTGCGAGAGCCGCACTGCGGCGGCAAGGCCGGCGAGACCCGCGCCGACGATATGAACGATGGGCCGGCGCATTAAAACATTCCGCGGACGGCGGCGACGAGGACGGCGCCGAGCGAAAGGCGCACTGGCGCGCGCGGGGGCGAAAAACCGCGCTTGGTCAGGCGGTCGAGAAGCGCGCCATAGACGGCCGCCATCAATCGCGGCGCGCGTACTTTATTGCGCGGACAGGCGCCCATGACTTCGCGCGCGCGTAAAAATTGGCGCCGCGCCTCGCCGACCAGGGACTGCGCCGCCGCCTCGATTTTCGGATCGGCGAGCGCCGCCGCCGGATCGTCGGTTGAGATTCCCGCTCCGGTGAGCGTTTCACGCGGCAGATAGAGGCGCCCGAGCGCGGCGTCCTCGTCGAGGTCGCGCAGCACGTTGGTCACCTGCAGAGCGCGGCCGAGATGATCGGCGAGCGCATCGCCGGTCTTCGCGTCACGGCCGAAGACGCGAGTCGACAAACGGCCGACCGCGCAGGCGACTCGATCGCAATAGATATCGAAGGTCGTGCGATCCGGCGCGCG
>DASZFX010000280.1:0-2471 GCA_035939375.1 Roseiarcus sp. | reverse complement strand
GCCGCGGGCGTCGCCCCCGGGCCCTTGTCGAACGCGCTGTTTTCGTTCGCTCCTATTTGTCTCGAGCTGCTCTCATAAGTTGGGCGAGAAAACGGGCGATGAGCTTGGAACTTCTTGGAAACTTAGACTGTTCAGCGGCGTCACGCGGAGGATGAAATGCTGGCGCTTATCGTCCTGGCCGCCGTCTCGGCGGGCACGGTTCCGACATTGGACATCTCAGCGAGTTGCAGGCCTCAAATCGCGAGCCAGGACCAAATCATCGACTACAAAAGCTGTGTGAATGACGAGCAGGCGACCAAGCAGAGGCTGATCAAGGAATGGTCGTCCTATTCGGTCGCGGCCCGGAGCCTGTGCGCGGGCGACCGCGGCAGTCTCGCCAACAGCTATGTCGAGCTCCTTGCCTGCATCGAAATGCAGACCTGGAAGAACAGTGCGGGCGTCCTGACGCCATCGGGCGGGGCCCTCGGCGGCGCGAAGGGCGGATCGCCGCCGCCGCCGGGCGAAATGGGAAGCTCACTCGCCACACATTCGCTCGGGGGACGGCCGGGAGCACATATTCCCTAAGCGCGGCGCGGGCGCCGGGACCGCGCGAGGCGTCGCGGAGCGCGAGGCCCCCTCAAGCCGATCGGCGCGCAAAGGCGCGCTCGCCTTCGACGCCGGGGATGAATTGATCGAAGGCGGCCCAAAAGAGATCGCGATAGGGATCGCGCTCGACGAGGATCTCATGGGCGGCCCCGTCGATCACAATGAGGCGGCCGGTGAGCAAATGCGAGGCGAAGCGCTCGGAGGCGTGCGGATCGACGACGCGATCGGCGCCGGCGGCGATGATCAGTGTTGGCGTCGTGATCTCCCTAGCGAAATCCGGATCTTCGAATTCGCGCATCATCCGAATGGCGGCGTGAACCCAGCCAACCGTCGGCCAGCCAAGGCCGATCTCGGGCGCGGCGTCGATCACCGCGGCGGTGCGCCGATAGCGCCTCGGATCGGAGGTCAGGACGTTCCCGGCGAAGGGCGCGGCCGAAACCGCCTTGGAACCGCCGCCCGGCGCGAAGGCGCCGCCGAGCCCGAGCGTGTCCAGCGTTTCGGCCATGACGCGGGCGAGCCAACGATAGCGCTGACCGGCGAGGCTGATCATTGGGGAGGAAAGGACGAGCCGTTCGAAGGGGCACCGGCCGGCATGGGCGACCGAGAGCATGATCGCTGCGCCCATCGAATGGGCGAGGCCGAACCAGGGTTGCGGACAGGCGGGGCCAAGGACGTCGTCGACCAAGGCGCTGAGATCGCGCTCGTAAAGGGTGAAGTCGTCGACATGGCCTTTGCGCGGATTCTTGAGTTGGCGGGGCGAACCGCCCTGGCCGCGCCAGTCGAGCGCCGCGACGGCGAAGCCGCGCGCGAGCAATTCGCCGACGACCTCGAAATATTTCTCGATGAACTCCGCCCGGCCGGTCAGGATTGCGACCGTTCCGCGCTTGGCGGCCGGGGGAACCCAGCGCGCGACGCGCAAGGGCGCGCCGTCGATCGCCCGCGCCGCCGAGAGCGTCGCGCCGGGCGGGATCGGATTATCGGGCGTTGCGACGAGTCTCATAGGGAGCGCCGGCCTCCTTTCGGCTTCCTTGCACGACGCGTCAAAGCGCGCAATGCGTCAGCGAAATCGAGCGTCCCAGGCGATGCGAGACGTCCGCTCCGATGGAGGGCGCCAGCGTCTGGGCTGCGTTGGGCTTGCCTAGCCGGCGAATTCTTTAAGAAGCGCGACCAGTCCGGGTTCGTCCACGCGCTTCGCCGCCTCTTCTTTGGAGAGCCAGCCTGACTTTCGCGCGTTCTTCTCGGGCCAGTCCGCACGCTGCTGACGAACCTCCAAAGCGTAGACGTCGACCTTCAACAACTCGAAGCTGCGTTCAAACCGCTTCCAATAGATGTAGTCGCCGATCGATTTGCGCTTCACCTTGCCGACGACGCCCGCCTCCTCATAGGCCTCTTTCGCGGCGGCGTCGGCATCGTCAAGCCGCTTCATCGGCCAGCCCTTGGGGATGATGAAACGCCCGCTTTCGCGGGACGTGACCAGCAGGATTTCGATGTCTCCGGTGGCGGTCCTGCGGAATGGCAATGCGGCGACCTGGCGCCGCGCGGCTGAAGGCGGCCTTGCCGGCTTGCGGTCCTCTTGACGGCGATTTTTCGGGCGCGAGGCGACCTTGGCGTTCTTCTTATGCGTCGCCTTCATCGCCAATTCTCGACCATCCCTTCAACTCGTCTGCGGACTCGGCGCGGAAAGTGAATCGGCGCGACTCAGTCCTGAGTCGCGTCCATATACCGATATCAGCGCAAGGGCGACATCGTTCTCGCCTTGTAGACCATGTTCTACGGGCAAGCGCGGGGGCGCGCGGCTTTTTTGACCGTTTGCCGCGGCGCTGGGCGCCGCGGGCGCGCCGCGGCGATGCTGAGAAGGTTCGCGCAAGGGACGGCGCCCGCGCTAG
>DASZFX010000279.1:0-4869 GCA_035939375.1 Roseiarcus sp. | reverse complement strand
GCGTCGGCCTCGGCAAGAATGCGCCGGCGATCGCGCACGCTTTTCGTCCCCTCCATTTCTCGCGGGTCATTGTGCAGATAGAGAGCAAGCTTCTTGTCGGGCAGCAGCTTTCGCAAAGCCGTAAAGATCGTCGGTCTGTTCTGCACCTCGACCAATTCCGCGCCCGCCTCTTTCGCGAAGGCTGCTGCGGCGCGCGTATAAGAGAGGCGGTCGCGCAAGTACCATCGCCGCCAGTCGGTGAGTTGGCGAAACGGCGTGTCTTCAAGGTCGCAGGGCGAAGCGCCGAGGATCAAGGTCTCGGCGCGAAAACGGCTGAACGCGGCGAAGTCACGCATGCTGAGCGCGACCGCTCCCGACCGCCGCTTTGAAAGGACCTCACGCACAGGCAGAAGAACGGCGATCCGAACCCGCTCACCCATCAGCGCTCTCGGACCGGCTGTAGACAAGCGCCCAGCCGAGGATGAGGAAGAAGGGCGCCGCGGACCAAGTCGAATAAAAGCTCGTCGCCGTCTGCAAGGGCCACAGCCGCAAAGCCAGCGCCACCGCCAGCGCGACGAAAAGCACATCGCCGCGATGATTGCGCGCGGCCCGCTCAAGCGCCACCAGAACCAGGACCGCGAAGGCGCTAAAGAGAGCCAGGCCGACGCCGCCCGTCTCGGCAAGCCATTGCAGATAGATATTGTGCGGGTGGCCCTGGCAGCGTTTGAAATTGTTAGGCCCGACCAGGAGCGCGCCGTACTTATCCTGGGTGCAGACCGCCTGGTAATTGTGCACGCCGACGCCGAAGACCGGATGGTCGCTCGCAACGTCTAGAGCGGTCTTGAAAATGACGCCGTAGACGGAATCGTTGACCCGTTCGAGGACCGTCTCCGTGGAGCCGATCTGACGGTTGTAAATGCCAGGATTGAAATAGAGCAACGCGGCAAGGACAAGCGAGACGACCGGCAAAGCGACAAGCAACGCCTTTTGCGTCCGCGCGGCGAAAAGGCAGAAAAGCAGGATCGCGGCGAGCGAGAAGATGAGCGCCATCCGATCCCCGCTGAGCAACACCGCTGCAAGCGCCACGACGCCGAGGATCAAGGCGGGGATGGAATGGCTCTTGCCCCACAGGCCCGCGACGGCAGGCAGAAAAAGCCAGCCGATCTCGGCGCCGACTCCCGGTTTGCCGAAGACGCTTGTCAGGCGGTCCGGCGACATCGGCCGGCCGATAATGTCGCGACCGACGACATATTGTACGAGACAGTCCAGCGAGAAGAACGCGATCGTCGCCGCCAAGGCCCATAGCAGCTGATCGCGCGCCCGCGCCTGCGGCAGGATCCATGTCGCAAGCGCCGCAGCGTATATCGCGAAATGGATCCATTGCAGCGCCGTCAGAACGCCGGTCACGGTCGGGTTGAGCAAAAGCGTGCGTAAGGACGCGTAGGCCCAGAGCGTCAGGAGAGCGACAAACCAGCCGCTCCGCGCCCAGGACCAGTCGCGTTCCCGCCAGCTATGGGCGAGAAACAGCAGGGCGACGGCGATCATCGCCGCCTCTTGCGCGCTGACGATCAGGGCGAGGGGCGAAGCGATCGCGATGGGCTGGGCGATACGCCTCAAATCGAGATTGCGCCAATCGAGGGAGCGAAGGCGTGAGCGAAAATCCGTCTGCCCCGCCGCGTCGGCCATCATCGCCCCTTAAAGTCCCCGTCGAGTTGCGCCCCGCGCAATCGCAGGCGGCGGGTCTATCGCAGATGGGGCGCCCGAATTCAATGGCGCGGGGGCGCCCGCTCCCAAGCGGCTTGAACGGCGTCGGAGCGGGCTTTAGGTCCGGTTTCTGCTAGAGAGGCAGCCGGTCCAGGACGGATTCCCATAAACTTGATCGCCATCGCCACGCAATGTTTCGGCCCTGACCTCGGCGGCATCGAAGCGCTGATGAACGGGCTTGCCGACGCCCTGGCCGCGAAAGGCGAAGGACTTGTGGTCTTCGCCGACGAGCCGCGTTCGCGCGAGGCTTTCGCCCGGCCCTACCAGATACAGCGCTTCGGCTTTGTCCGGCCCCTGCGCCGCCGATTGAAGCGGGCCGCGATCACGCGGGCGTCCCGCGCAACCGCGCTTCAGGGAATCTTCGCCGATTCCTGGAAGAGCGTCGAAGCGATCCCGCCGACCGCAGCGCCAATCGCGGCTTTGGCTCACGGCATGGAGTTGCCTCTCGAGGCTTCGTCCCGGAAGGCGCGGCGAATCGCCGCCGCCCTGGCGCGCTGTCAGGCTATCATCGCCAATTCGGCTTACACGGCCGGCCTCGCCCGCAATTTCCTCGAAGGCGGCGCGCCGCCAGTGCTGATCATCCCGCCGCCCATCCCCGAGCAGAGCGAACCCACCGCAACGGCGCTCGCCGACATCGACGCCCTCATCGCCGGACGCGGGCCGGTCCTCGTCACGCTCGCCCGGCTGGAGCCGCGCAAGGGGATCGACGCCGCATTGCGCGCCCTGCCGGCGGTCCGGCGCGCGTTTCCCGGCGCGACCTATCTTATCGCCGGGGCCGGCGCCGATCTCGCCCGGCTTCGCGCCCTCGCCGCTTCCCTCAACGTCGCCCCGGCGACGCATTTTCTCGGCCGCATCGATGAAGCGCACAAGGCCGCCCTGCTCACGCGCGCCGATCTCTTCGTCATGCCGACGCGGCGCGACGGCAATTCGGTCGAAGGCTACGGCCTTGCCTATGTCGAAGCCGCCTGGCGCGGCAAGCCGGCGCTCGCCGGGAGCGCCGGCGGCGCGGCGGACGCTGTGGTCGACGGCGAGACCGGGCTTCTCTGCGACGGCGCGGACGACGAGGACATACGCAACGCGTTGATGCGGCTGCTCGCCGACGAAGCTCTGCGCCGGCGCCTCGGCGCAGCCGCAGCCGCGCGGGCGCGAAGCGAACTGACCTGGTCCACCGCTCTGCCCCGCTATCTCGCGGCGATCGGCCTCTAAGCCTACTTTTCCTCCGGCAAATTGAGCCGCAGGTGCAATTCCCGCAATTGCTTGGCGGTCGGGGGCGCCGGCGCGCCCATCAGCAAGTCCTCGGCGCGCTGGTTCATCGGAAACAGCGCGACCTCGCGCAGGTTCTGCTCGCCGGCGAGCAGCATCACGATGCGGTCGACGCCCGCCGCCATGCCGCCATGCGGCGGCGCGCCGTAATGGAAGGCGCGGTACATGCCGCCAAAGCGCTCCTTGACCGTCTCCTCGCCGTAGCCGGCGATCTCGAAGGCTTTGACCATGGCTTCCGGGCGATGGTTGCGGATGCCGCCGGAAGCAAGCTCATAGCCATTGCAGGCGACGTCGTACTGAAAGGCCTTGATCGCGAGAGGGTCCTCAGACTGCAGCGCCGCCAAGCCGCCCTGCGGCATGGAGAAAGGATTGTGCGAGAAGTCGATCTTCTTGTCGTCCTCGTTCCATTCGAACATCGGAAAATCGACGACCCAGGCGAATTCGAACCTGTCCTCGTCGATAAGTTTCAACTCCTGCCCGATCTTGGTCCGCGCAAGGCCGGCGAATTTCGCGAATTTGTCCGGATCGCCGGCGGCGAAAAAGGCGGCGTCGCCCGCCTTGAGACCAAGTTGGACCCGGACGGCTTCGGCGCGTTCGGCGCCGATATTGTTGGCGATGGGTCCTCGCGCGCCGACGCCAGTCGCGGACGGATCAGCGGCCTTGGTCGTCTCGTCGCTCGCGCGGTCGAAGAAGAGGATATAGCCGAGCCCCGGCTGACCCTCGCCCTGCGCCCACGAGTTCATCCGGTCGGCGAAAGTGCGGCTGCCGCCGCCGGGCGCCGGGATCGCCCAGACTTCGTTCTTCGGCGTCTCGAGCAGCCGGGCGAAGACTTTGAAATTCGAGCCGCGGAAATGCTCGGACGCATTCTGCATGACGATCGGGTTGCGCAAATCCGGCTTGTCGGAGCCGTATTTCCTCATCGCCTCGGCAAAGGGAATGCGCGGCCACGGCGAGGACGTCACCTTCCTGTCGCCGGCGAATTCCTCGAAGACGCCGCGGATCACCGGCTCCATCGCGGCGAAAACGTCCTCCTGCTCGACGAAGCTCATCTCGACGTCGAGCTGATAGAACTCGCCCGGCAGGCGATCGGCGCGCGGGTCTTCGTCGCGGAAGCAGGGCGCGATCTGAAAATAGCGGTCGAAGCCCGCCATCATCAGAAGCTGCTTATATTGCTGCGGCGCCTGCGGCAGCGCGTAGAAATTCCCGGGATGAATGCGCGACGGAACGAGGAAATCGCGCGCGCCTTCCGGGCTCGACGCGGTCAGGATGGGCGTCTGGAATTCGTTGAAGCCCTGCCCTTTCATCCTTGCGCGCAGACTGTCGATGATGCGACCGCGCAGCATGATGTTGCGATGGAGCTTTTCGCGCCGAAGATCGAGGAAGCGGTATCTGAGCCTTGTATCCTCGGGATAGGGCTGGTCGCCGAAGACCGGCAAGGGCAAATCGCCGGCCGGGCCGAGCACTTCGATCTCGCGGACATAGACCTCCACGCGGCCCGTCGGCATTTCCGGGTTCTCCGTGCCGGCCGGACGCTTGCGCACCGTCCCGTCGACCCGCACGACCGTCTCCGAACGCAGCTTCTCGGCTTGAGCGAAGGCCGGCGAATCCGGATCGACCACGCATTGGGTGACGCCGTAATGGTCGCGCAAATCGACGAACAGCACGCCGCCGTGATCGCGGATGCGATGGCACCAGCCGGAAAGCCTGACCTCGGCGCCTTGCTGCGCGTCGCTGAGGGCGCCGCAAGTATGCGTGCGGTATCGATGCATGGAGCCAAATCTCAAGAAATACGAAGCCGGGCGCTGCTTAGGCGAAAACGAGCGCCGGGGAAAGCGCCAAGACCGGCATGAGCGCCCCCGCGGC
>DASZFX010000278.1:0-11925 GCA_035939375.1 Roseiarcus sp. | reverse complement strand
CTGCTGACGCATGACCGGATGCTCGCCTTTCTCAAGGAGAAAATCCTGACCCTCGGCACCGCCGCCTGTCCGCCGTACCATCTCGCCATCGTCATCGGCGGGACCAGCGCCGAACAGACGATGAAGACCGTCAAGCTCGCCTCGACCCGCTATCTCGACGCCCTCCCGACGTCAGGGGGCGCGGACGCGCATGGGTTTCGCGATCCCGCAATGGAGGCGGAGATATTCAAGCTGACGCAGAGCCTCGGCGTCGGCGCGCAATTCGGCGGCAAGTATTTCTGTCACGATGTGCGCGTCATCCGTCTGCCGCGCCACGGCGCCTCATTGCCGATCGGCCTCGGCGTCTCCTGCGCCGCCGACCGCCAGGCCCTCGGCAAGATCACGCGGGATGGCGTCTTCCTCGAGGAACTCGAGCGCGATCCCGCCCGCTTCCTGCCGCGCATCGATGAAGGGGCGCTCGGCGGCGATGTGGTGCGCGTCGATCTCAGCGCGCCGATGAAGGAGATCCTCGCGACCCTCTCCAGGCACCCGATCCGCACGCGCCTTTCTCTGACCGGCCCGATGATCGTCGCGCGCGATCTCGCCCATGCCAAAATCCGCGAGCGCCTGGAGCGTGGCGAGCCGATGCCGGACTATTTCAAGCGCCACCCGGTCTATTACGCCGGGCCCGCCAAGACGCCGGCCGGCTATGCGTCCGGCTCCTTCGGCCCGACCACGGCGGGGCGCATGGATTCATACGTCGATCAATTCCAGGCCGCGGGCGGCTCGATGTTGATGCTCGCCAAAGGCAATCGTTCCAGAGAGGTGCGCGAAGCCTGCGCCAAGCACGGCGGCTTCTATCTCGGCTCGATCGGCGGCCCGGCCGCTCTGCTGGCGCAAGAAAGCATCCGCAAGGTCGAGACGCTCGAATATCCCGAACTCGGCATGGAGGCGATCTGGCGCATCGAAGTCGAGAATTTCCCCGCCTTCACCGTCATCGACGACAAGGGCAACGACTTCTTCAAAGAGCTCAACCTGGGCTAGACGTGGGGACTTCAGGTTGAAGCGCCGACGCCGTCATTGCGGGCGAAGCGAAGCAATCCAGGGAGCCGTCTACGCCAGCTGGATTGCTTCGTCGCTTCGCTCCTTGCAATGCTTTTCCAGCGCGCTGATCGCTGCATTGACCGTTTTCGTCACGAATTCCCTCTCTTCGCCGACAAGGGCGAGCCGCGGGGCCCTCACATAATCCGGCGCGCCATAAACGAGATGTTCGGCAAGCTTGATGTATTGGACGAGCTTGACGTGCGTATCGAGATGGAACGAGGGCGTCAGGATGCGATAGAGTTCGCGCGCTTCGTCGTATTTGTTCTCGGCGCAGAGATTGAAGATTTCGACGCATTCGGCGGGCCAGACGTTGGCCATGCCGGAGACCCAGCCGGTGACGCCCAGCGATGAGCTTTCGACGATGAGATCATCGACGCCGCAAAAGATGCTGAAGCGGTCGCCGCAGGCGATAGCGAGATCGGTGACGCGACGGATGTCGCCGCTTTCTTCCTTTATGCAGACGATCTCCGGCGCGCCGGCGAGTTCGCGGAGAATCGTCGGCGTCACGTCGACGCCGTAAGCGATCGGATTGTTATAGATCATGATCGGCAAGGCCGAGGCGCCGGCGATCGCCTTGTACCATTCCACCGTCTCTCGCGGGTCGGTCTTATAACCAAGGCTCGGGAAGACCATCAGGCCCTCGGCGCCGAAACGCTCGTAGGCGCGGGCGTGCTCTTTCGCCGTCGCGAGAGTGATCTCGGCAAGGCCGGAAAGGAGCGGAACCCGGCCGTCGACCGCCTCCGCCGCGGCGCGGATGACCGCTTCGCGCTCCGAAGGGGAAAGGGAGGCGTTCTCGCCGAGCATCGGCAGGACGATGAGTCCGGAGACCCCGTTCTCGATCAAGCGGGCGAGGCTCGCCTGGGTCGCGTCAAGGTCGATCGCGCCGTCGCGCGCCATTTTGGTGGTGACGGCGGGGAATACGCCCTTCCAGACTGTCATTCGCGTTGCTCCTTTGCGGCGGGACAGGAGACTTACGTTTCTGCGACCTTAGAAGTGGCCTATCTCTCGCCTTTCGACAATTGTTTGATGTCCGATCGATCGAACGGATCGCCACGGAGAAGCGGCTTGGCAAGACTGACCGTCGTCGTCGTTGGGGCCGGCGTGATCGGCCTTGCGGTCGCCTGTCGCCTGACAGAAGAAGGCGCCGAGGTCGCCGTGATCGATCGGGACCCTGAAGGCGACAAGGCCTCGTTCGGCAATGCCGGCGGCATCGCCGTCACCGAAGTCGCTCCAGCCTCGGTCCCCGGGCTTGCTTGGCGCATCCCCGGCTGGCTCCTCGATCCGTTGGGACCCTTGGCGATCCGGCCAGCCCATGCTGTGAAGCTTCTGCCCTGGCTGTGGCGCTTCTCGAAGGCTGGGGCGCCGAAGGAGGTCGCCCGGATCGCGGCCGCACTCGCCGCACTTAACGGCCGCGTCTATGACGATCTGCTTCCCATGCTCGAACGGACCGGCCTTTCCGGCGAATTGAACCGCCGGGGCGCGCTGACCGTCTATGAGAGCGAGAGCGCTTTCCGCCGCGACAGCGGTGAATGGGCGCTCAAGCGTTCGTATGGCGTCGTCGCCGAAGCGATGGACGGAGACGAGGCGCGCGCCATGGAGCCCGCTCTCGGTCCGAACATCCGGCGCGCGATGTTCACGCCGCAATGGGCTCACGTAAACGATCCAAAACGGCTGGCGGACGGCATGAGAGGCTGGCTCCAGGCGCAAGGCGCGACGATCGTGGCGGGCGCCGTCAGGACCATACCGCCGCCAAGGGGCGGCAAGGCAATTCTCGCGCTCGAAGACGGCCAAGAGGCACAAGCGGACATGATCGTGGTGGCGGCGGGGGTCTGGTCCGGCGCGTTCGCCGAAGGACTCGGCGATCGCGTGTTCATCGAAAGCGAGCGTGGCTACAATACAACGCTGCGCGATCCCGGCGTGTCGCTTAAAAGAGAGATCATATTCGCTGAAAAGAAATTCGTGGCGACGCCGTTGAGCTGCGGCTTGCGCATCGGCGGCGCCGCGGAATTCGGCGGCCTCGGCGCCAGCGCGAATTACCGGCGTTCCGAGGCGCTCGCGACCTTGGCCGCCCGCTATCTTCCAGGCTTGAAGACCGGCGAGCGCGTCAACTGGGCCGGACACCGGCCAGCGACGCCCGATAGCTTGCCGGTGATCGGCGCTGCTTCGCGGCGCGCCGACGTGTACTACGCCTTCGGTCACGGTCACCTTGGCCTCACTCAGGCTGCGACGACCGGCCGGATCATCGCGGACCTCATCCATGGCAGGGCGCCGGTGATCGACCTCTCGCCTTTCTCGATCGCTCGCTTTCGCTAAATGCCCGGCGACTGCTGAAATCGCCTCGCGGCGGGGAACATCGCAAAGAAGGCGGTGACAGAGGGCGCCCCTCGCCTTAGCCTTTGGCTGCGACAGAAGCCGGCTGGGTGGAGCGATTGCGATGGGAGCCGACCCCTCCGATACACCGTCACATATGGCCCGGTTTTTTCGCTATTTCGTCATTGTCGTCGCCGGCGCGCAAACGCTCTATTGGCTCTACACGTTCCGCCTGATTTTCGTGAACGCCAATCCTCTGGGCGACGGCTTCGAGTTCGTCGCGGTTGTCCCGTTCGGCTTCGTCTTCTTAGCCTTGGTCGCGCCTTCCTTGTTGCTGGGCGCCACGGGGCGAATGCTCCCTCTTGGCGTGGTTCTCGCCTTCGCAGGCCTGATATTGAACGTGCTCCTGTTTATCGAGATAGCGAGCGAGCTCACGGGCGAGGGCGTGCGTCCGCTCAAGTTTTGAGCGCGGGGCCATTGCAAGAAACCGGCCTTCGGCTCAGCCGGATCGGCTTTTCCTCGTCTCCTCTCCCCTTTCGCGGCCGTCCGCGCTAAGCTCCCGGTCAAGGAGCAGGACATGGCGATCGAGCGCAGTTCTCCTCTCGACATGGCCAGGCGCGCGGCGAGCCGCCGCGCGAAGATGAGGTCCGACGCCAATGCGGCGGATGGATCGTGGCGGCGCGAAACCTATTGCCTGCCGCGTTTGCAAGCGCGCGAGAAGGCGATGGAATGGTTCGAGCGCTATCCGAAATCGGCCTATATGACCGAGATCGAATTCTGGCGCGAACTCGCCGACGGGCGCATCGAATTCACGATCCGGCGGTTGCCGAGCGCCGATTGAACATTAGCGTCGCGGTCTTTCGCCTACGATAAACGCCCGCGCCTGATGTGAATCGGCGAATCCTGCAACGAGAAAGCCCGGCTCCAGCCGACTTGGCGCCACGCTTGGCGGCTCTAATGCGCCGCTCGCAGTCCCGTTCGAAGTCGCAGCCAGCAGCCCGGCCGTCGCGATGCGTTTATCAGGCGGCCGAGGCGGCGATCCCTAGATGCGCGCGCGCCGCCGATTGGTTTTTTTCTGCACCGCAGCAAGTATAAATTCGGAATAAACGATTTGTTTACCGCGTTAATTTTTGGCTATAAAGCTCACATTTTTGTGAAATCGAGTAAAGAGACTAGCGTTGTTTCCAGGCTTAACAGAAGATGAACATCTTAATTTTAGATCAATTTACTTACAGACAATTGCCAGAATTCAGCCATATTGACCAATTGCATTGTGACGCATGCGCAACAGACTTTTAAGCGTAATCGGGGTTATAGATCGGGCCAGCTCGGGGGCGGGCTAGTTGAGTTCCTCCCGCTGGGTCCGAAACGAGGAGTTTTCAATGAAAAAGATTCTAATCGGGGCGCTCCTAGCCAGCGTCGCCGCCTCGGCCTTCGCCGCGGACTTGCCGACCCGCAAGGGCCCGCCCGTGGTCTATACGCCGCCGCCGATCTTTACCTGGACGGGCTTCTACGTGGGCGTGAACGGCTCCTATGATTTCGCCAGCGTCCAGGACGGCGCCGGCATCTTCAGCAATCCGTCGGGCGGCATGGGCGGCGGCACCGTCGGCTATAATTACCAGTTCGGCCAGTTCGTCGCCGGTCTCGAAGGCGATTTCGCCTTCGGCGACGTCTCCAACAAGCAGACGATCGATCCGGCCGGCTCATTCACCAAGCTCAACCTCGAGGATTTCGCAACCGCGCGCGCGCGTCTCGGCTTCGCGATGGATCGGGCCTTGATCTATGTGACGGGCGGTTACGCCGGCGGCGAGGTGCATGGCGCGATCTTCGACGCCAACACCGGGTTCTATGCCTCGAACAACACCTGGCAGAACGGTTATGCGGTCGGCGGCGGCCTCGAATATGCCTTCACCAACAATATTTCGGCCAAGGCGGAATATCTCTTCTCGCAGCTCAACGGTACGAGCATCGCGACGCCGACCTATGCGGCAAAGCCGGGACTGGACGTCTCGCTGATCCGCGCCGGCCTCAACTATCGTTTCTGAGCGAAACGAATCTCGTCCAATATCAGGCCCGGCGGGCGACCCGCCGGGCCTTTCCTTTGTCGAAGGCTTTAGGTCGGCGCGAGGCGCGTTGCTGCGAAAGCGGGCACTGCGGCGGCGAAAGCATCGAGCCAGCGCACCAGCCGCGGGCGGGCCGAGCGCCAGCGGCCGGCAAAGCGCAGATCAAGATAGCCCAGGGCGCAGGCGACCGCGTTCGCGCCGACGTCGCGGGCGCTCTCGGCCGGCGGCGCCGCTTCCAGAGCGGCCAGCGCCCGCGCCGCCTTGCCGGACTGATGATCGAGCCACTTGGCCGAATATTTGTCGGGTTCTCGGAACCGCGTTTCGTAAATTTGCAGGATCGAAGCGTCCATCAGCCCGTCGCCCAGGGCCTGCATGGCGAGAGCGGCGAAACGCGGCCCGGGCGCCTGGGGGATGATCTTGCCGCCGCCGGCCAGAAGATCGAGATATTCCAGGATCACGCGGCTGTCATAGAGCGCGGTTCCATCCTCGAGGACCAGGGTCGGAATTTTACCCAGCGGGTTCTGACGGCGCAGCGGCTCTTGCGGATCGTTGGTGTCGGCGGGGACGACCTCGATACGGTCGGAGAGGCCGAGAATCGCCGCAGCGATCGTTATTTTGCGCCCGAAGGGAGAGGGCGGCGAAGAGCGCAAGACCATCATGCCATTTTCCCCGAATCGCAATAACGGGCCATCGCGGAATGTCTTTGCAGATTTGCGGCGTGGCGATCAAGGCGCGAAGCAGATCAAGGCCATGCTATGCGCTGGTTGCCGAAGAGGGCGGGGCGCCCATATATAGCTCTGCAATTTCCGAGGGGCTTCGGCGCCCGCGCGCTCGAGCCTAAGATTCGCGAGGCGTCATGTCCGTTCAGAGCGCCGAGATTCATGGGCGCGTCATCATCATCGGCTCCGGGCCGGCCGGCTATACGGCGGCGATCTATGCGGCCCGCGCCATGCTGGAGCCGATCCTTATCGCCGGCTTCGAAGCCGGCGGGCAGTTGATGATCACAACCGACGTCGAGAACTATCCTGGCTTCGCCGCGCCGATCCAGGGGCCTTGGCTGATGGAGCAGATACGGCTTCAGGCCGAGCATGTCGGCGCCCGCGTCGAATCCGAATATGTGACAAGCCTCGACCTCAGCAAGCGCCCCTTCCGCATCTCTTGCGACAGCGGCCGCCTCTTCACCGCCGATTCGTTGATCCTGGCGACGGGCGCCAAGGCGAAATGGCTGGACCTGCCGAGCGAACAGGCTTTCAAAGGCTATGGGGTCTCGGCCTGTGCGACCTGTGACGGATTTTTCTTCCGCGGCAAGAAGGTCGTCGTCGTCGGCGGCGGCAATTCGGCGGTCGAGGAGGCGCTGTACCTCAGCAACATCGCCTCGCAAGTGACGATCGTACACCGGCGCGATTCTTTCCGCGCCGAGAAGATTTTGCAGGAGCGCCTGTTCCGGCGCCCGAATGTCAGCGTGATCTGGAACAGCGTGGTCGAGGAGATCGTAGGATCGAGCGATCCGGCCGCCGTGACCAGCGTTGTCTTGCGCAACGCTCAGACGGGCGTGCGCGGCGAGCTTTCGGCCGACGGCGTCTTTGTGGCGATCGGCCACGCGCCGGCGAATGAATTGGTGCGCGGGCAGTTGGCGCTGAAGCCGAATGGTTACGTTCAGACGATGCCGGGTTCGACCGCGACCAGCGTCGAAGGCGTCTTCGCCGCCGGCGACATTGCCGACGACGTCTATCGGCAGGCGGTCACCGCGGCCGGCCTTGGCTGCATGGCGGCGCTGGAGGCCGAACGCTGGCTCGCGCATCTGCCGCAAATGCGACAGGCTGCGGAATGAGGCGTTAAATCGATCGCGCCGCGATGCGTTTCTTTGGGGAACGATCGCGGCGAGGGAAATGGCCGGGCGCAGCTTGCGGCTTGGCCGGGGGGGAACGATGGATTGGGACAAGCTGCGCATCTTCCAGGCGGCGGCTGACGCAGGGTCCTTCACCCACGCCGGCGAACTCATGGGCCTCAGCCAATCGGCGATCAGCCGGCAGGTGAGCGCTCTCGAACAGGACCTCGGCACGCCGCTCTTTCATCGTCACGCCCGCGGTCTCATCCTGACCGAGCAGGGCGAGTTGCTGCTTGGCGCGGTACAAGACGTCGTCTTGAAGCTCGAGGCGGCGCGCAGCCGCCTCATCGACAGCCGCGACAAGCCGCATGGCGAATTGCGCGTCACGACGACGCTCGGTTTCGGCGCCAATTGGCTGACGCCGCGCCTCGGCGAATTCCTCGAACTCTATCCCGAGGTCAAGCTGCAGGTCCTGCTCGACGACGACGAACTCGATCTTGGCATGCGCGAGGCCGACGTCGCCTTGCGCCTGCGCGAGCCGTCGCAGCCGGACCTCATCCGCCGGCGGCTGTTCACCGTGCATTTCCACGCTTACGCCTCGGCCGAGTATCTGAAGCGCCATGGTCAGCCGCGCTCCGTCGCCGATCTCGATTCGCATCGCATCCTTGCTTTCGGCGCGATCGGCGCGAACCACATTTTGAACAACCTCAATTCGCTGCTGACGCTCGGACGCGATGCGCGCAATCCGCGGGCCGCGGCAATCACCATCAACAATATCGGCGCGGTGACGCGGGCGGTCGAACATGCCGTCGGCATCGCCGTCCTGCCGGACTATTGCGTCGCGGCCGAGTCCGGCCTCGTGCGGCTTCTGCCGCAGGCCGATATGCCCGAGATGGAATGCTTCCTCGTCTATCCTGAGGAGATGAAGAATGTCGCGCGCGTCCAGGCGTTCCGCGACTTCCTCGTCGCAAAGGCGCAGCGGTGGAAATACTAAAGAGCGGGAAAGCGACCTTCCGGCTTTGACGCGCAAAGCCCCCTTTGTCATTCCCGCTTTTTGCGGGAATGACGGGCCGGTCTCACATCTTCTCGACCTGCCCGAATTCGAGGTCGACCGGCGTTGCGCGGCCGAAGATCGAGACCGCGACTTTGACGCGCGAACGGGCTTCGTCGATTTCCTCGACAACGCCGCTGAACGAAGCGAAGGGCCCGTCGGCGACCCTGACCTGTTCGCCGATGTCGAAATGGATCGAGGCCTTCGGCCGCTCGACGCCTTCGGCGACCTGCCCCTTGATCCGCTCGGCCTCGACGTCGGGGATGGGCATCGGCTTCTTGTCGGCGCCGAGGAAGCCGGTGACTTTCGGCGTGTTCTTGATCAGATGGTACACATCGTCAGTCAGGTCGCATTTGACGAGCACGTAGCCGGGAAAGAACTTTCGCTCCGAACTGACCTTGCGGCCGCGCCTGACCTCGACCACTTGCTCGGTCGGCACCATGATCTCGTCGAACTTGTCGGCAAGCCCGCGCTGCGCGGCCTGTTCCCGAAGCGATTCGGCCACCTTCTTTTCGAAATTCGAATAGGCGTGAACGATATACCAGCGCATGCTCATGTCGGGATCCAATGAAGAAATCTAAAAATCCAGCGCTTCGATCGCCGCGCGCCGCGAGCGAGAAACGCGCGTGTCTCAACCATGGCGCCCGATTCCCAGCGCGTAGCCCACCGCAAAGTGCAGAATTTCGTCGATCGCAAGGAAGAAGAAACTCGCCAGAACAGCCATCAACAAGACCAGTCCGGTCGTGATCAGCGTCTCGCGCCGGCTGGGCCAGACAACTTTCGCCGCTTCGGCGCGCACCTGCTGAATGAATTCGAACGGATTGGCCATGATCAAATTCCGA
Source organism: Roseiarcus sp. (assembly GCA_035939375.1). Lineage (GTDB taxonomy): Bacteria > Pseudomonadota > Alphaproteobacteria > Rhizobiales > Beijerinckiaceae > Roseiarcus. Next base: position 2,748 of record DASZFX010000278.1, on the reverse strand, counting down.
GAGCCGGCGCCAGCAACGCCTTCACGCAACGCCCTTCGAGCAACGCCATGCGGCCGGCCAGAAAGATTTGCGGCGCGGGACCTCTCGGCCGCGCGCCACAGGCTCCTCATATAGGATAGCCGAGGCCGACGCCAAGAGAAATCTGAACTGGGCCCGTCTTGCCGTGCAGGAAGCCTCGCAAAGCGCGCTCGGGGAGCAGGGCCAACCGCGCCCTCCTTCCACGGGCGCTTCTGCACGGCCGGTCTCGATCGCCGCAGAAGCCCCTTAACCGGCTATAATTACTCGTGTTTTTTCCTGGCCCTGGCCGGGCGGCGGTTCGCCTGGGATGGTTTGCCCGGGCCGCCGGCCGGCTCGGGCAAGAAGCAAGGTCGGCCGCTGCGCGCCGCATGTCTCGAAGCCGAGCCTGGCGCATCGCGGCGCCGCCGTCCTCGGATCGAGACGTCCTGCGCCAACTCCTCGCGCCGGACGCCCGGAAGAAACAGCCAGCGAAAATCAAGGGCCGAACTGGCGCCGGGATCGGCGTCGCGCCGCCTATGAAGAAAAAAATAGTACGTCGTATTCGTGGAGATCGTCGCGATGCGATTTTCGCGGGGAGAGATCCAATGTTCAGCAGCGCAGACGGATCGCTGGACCAGCCCCTCCAGCAGGCTCGCCGTCGGCGCGACGGGCCCATCCGACGCGAGCCATAGAATATGTTCGTGGCAGGCGCCGCCAAGACCGTCCAATGGCGGTACGCCGAGCGCGGCGGCGACGTCGCCCTCCGAGCCGCCGCCGCGGCCTGCCGCCCCGAGGATCATGCCCGATTTCGTCGACGAGCTGTTCTGAATTGCCGATGTTCGTACGCGGTATGAGCGCCTTTCCTCGAGTTTTTTCGAAAGGGACACGGACGTCTCCGCCTGCGCGTCGCGCGGCGCCGCTCATACTGCAAAATTTCCACAGCCTCTGACATTTTCGTAGCCCGCGCCCGTTGCTTCGCGACTGCGGTCGCCTAAACTTTGATCGCAAGGAGATCGCCCCATGCTGATTCGCGCCGCCTTGTTGATCGTGGGAATTCTTAGCGCCTCTACCGCCGCGCATGCGCAATCAAATACCTCTCAGCAAGTTGGAACGCCTGAGCAAAGGGCGGCCTGCGGTCATGACGTTCGCCGGTTCTGCCGTCACCTCAAAGAGACCGACGGGCCCTTCGCCTATCTCCAATGCTTCGAATCGAACCGTAGCAAATTGTCGCCTCGCTGCATCGGCATGTTGCAGAGCTACGGCATGTAAAGACGCGGTCCAGCGCGCGCAGCTACTGGGCGTCATCCGCCTGGTATGGACTGCACCATTTTGCCGCTCGGCTGGGGAATGGCTCCTCCACTCTCTCGTGAGCTTGGCCTGCCGCGTCGCGGCGGCCGGGGCTCGAGCCTCAACCTGCGGTTTAGCGGCGCTGCAGATTCGCGTCAGTGGACCGGAGGGGTCATTTGCCGGCGGCGGCCCTAAAGCGATTTGGCGGGTGGAGCGAACCTTGATTCCGAGCGAAGGGACGCCGCGCCGTCGAGCCACAAAAAGTTCTTGCCGATAAGGGTCTTAGCGCCTCGATCTCGCCACTTTGCCTCAGGTATTCTAGTGCAAGCATTGGGGGAGGAATACCGTGAGCCAGCGTGAAGCGTTGATTGCGTATCTACAGCGAGATATCGACAGTTTTCGCTATGGAATCAAATGGATGGAATCCGGCATCCTCAACAAGGAAGAGACTGAGGAAGGCCTGATCAGCGGCCGCGCCAAAGACATGATTGCATCCTATCGACGCACTGTCGCTGATCTTGAACAGGCGCTTTCCTCCCTGGAAAGCGAAGGCGGATACGCTCCCAGGCCTTAAGGGGCGATCAGAATCAAGTCGTTCGGGCGGCGTTCCCGCAACTTTCCCGCATCCCGGTCGTTCCCTCGGATCGGCGCTTTGTTCGACCTTCAGCATGCGCGCCGGTCTGGTCGGCCCTGTCGGGCGCCGAACTCGGCGGGGCCGGTTGCGCAGACGTCAGGCGCGACGATTTTCGCTGAGGTCCGCATTCGTTTGCTCGCTCTCGAAAAGAAGCGCGGCAAGCACGGTAGGCATCCATGACTCCGCTCCCGATCGAACGGTGGAAGACGATCGCCAAGGCGCGCGACGCCGCGGGGTTGGATTTGCTGCTGGCTGACGACGTCGTGTTCGTTTCGCCGGTCGTCCATACGCCGCAGCGCGGCAAGGCGATCACGCTGAAATATCTCGCCGCCGCCCTCGACGTGCTGGGCGGCGATCCTTTCCATTATGGCGAAGAATGGTTCGGCGAGACCTCGGCCGTGCCGGAATTTTTCACGATGATCGACGGCGTCGAGATCAACGGGGCGGATTTCATCGGCTGGAACGCGGCAGGCCAGATCGACCGCTTCAAAGTGATGGTCAGGCCGCTCAAGGCGATCCAGGCGATCCATCAAGCGATGGGCGCTCGGCTCGCGGCCGGATCTGCGCCTGGCGGAGCAGGGCGGACGTCGACCGGGCAGGCTGTACCGCCGAGCTGACTTAGGCGGCTCGGCGCGAGCGCAGCATCGTCGCTAGAGCATCGGACCCCCAAATGAACTCACCTGGCGGGCGGCGGGCGGCGGGAGGCGCAAGCCGCCATTATTTGGAACAGGGGCTCCTGTGCGCCGACCGAAAGGTCTGTCAAGGGCTTTAGCCGCCTTCGGCGGCGCGCAAAGCGCGCCCTTGACAGACCTTTCGGTCGGCGCGTTCCG
>DASZFX010000277.1:0-17070 GCA_035939375.1 Roseiarcus sp. | reverse complement strand
AAAGCCCGGTGACGCCGATGCGCATGGCGCCGCCGGCGAGATACTCGGCGAGGCTCCGCGCCGCGGCGCCGGCTTCGTAGACAAGATCGTTGAGCAGCGACAAGCGGGAGCCGGAGAGAGGTGGGGCCGCCCTATGTAGGGCCATGGGCGTGATTTTCCCAGGCGGAGAGACGCTTTACTCGTCCTGGCCGTCGAGAAGCGCCGGCGTGATGAAGGCCGCGAGACGCGCTTGGCCTGCGGCGATGTGAGGCCACGCGGAGATTTTGAAGTCCAGGATCGCCAGACCCGACGTCGGGAATTTCGCGGCCATGCGCCGGAGCGCGTCGGGTTCGCCCTTGCCGCCCAGCAGAAGGGCGGCCTCGGCGAGGCTCGGATTATGGCCGACGACCAGGATGGTCGCGGCGCTGGGCAGATCGCGCATAGCATTCAGAAAGGCGTTCGTCGTCGCCTCATAGAGGCGGGGCTCGATCGAAACCGGAATGTCGCGCGGCAATTCGGCAAGGACGATCGCCAGCGTCTCCTTCGCGCGCCGCGCCCCCGAATGGATCGCAGCTTCGATGGCGGGCGTTTGGCCGGCTATGAAGCGGCCAAGCCGCTCCGCATCGGCGCGGCCCCGCCCGACCAGAGCGCGCCCATGGTCCTTGGCTGGATTATGCGCGGCCGCCTTGGCGTGGCGCAGAAGCAGGAGACGAAGCATGGATCGAATTGTGCCACTGCTCAGCCGTCGAAGTCACGCCGCGCCTTTTGCGTCAATTGCACAGAGTGAAGAGGGCGGCGGTTCCGCGGGGCGCCTCGCTCGTCAGTAGTAGGTGTAATAGCGATGGCCGTTCCGCCAATAATAGTGATGGTGGCGATGCGGCACGCCGCTGGCGTGGGCGACCGACGGACCGGTGATCGCGCCGGCGACGCCGCCAACGACAGCGCCGACGGGTCCCCCGACGGCGGCGCCGGCGACGACGCCCGTGCCGGCGCCGCTCATGCGCTCCTGACCCGTGGTGCAGGCGCCAAGGCCGGCGGCGAATAGGCCGATGGTCAAAAGACTGAATGGAAGTTTTCTCACAGAAATATCCCGCTTTTTCTTGTCTTTGGCGTGGGTCTCGCGCCCGCCGGATGGACCGGAGTCGAGCCTCAAAGGCGCGTCGAGTTGGTCTATGCAATGGCGCCGAAATAACGGCGTCCGGCGCCGTTGCGTCCGAACGGCCGTGAATGTGGCGCCGAAGTCACCACTGCAGGGAGACGTCCGAGGAGGCTGCCAAGGAAACATCAAAACTCTCAGCCCTCGCTTTCGCGAGACGTCCATGCTAACGGCTCCGCGGTTCAGGGAGCGGCCTTGCAGCAGCCGCCAGAAGCGTGAAATGAGCGATATTTTCCGCGAAGTCGATGAAGACGTCCGACGCGACCAGGCGGCCGAGTTCTGGAAAAAATATCAGAACTACATTATCGCCGCGGTCGTGTTGATCCTCATCGCGACCGGCGGTTGGCGATTTTACGACTGGCGGCGGACCGAGGCGGCCGAGGCCGCAGGGGCGCGTTTCGAGGATGCGCTGGCGCTCGAAAGGGCAGGTAAGACTGGCGAGGCGAATGCCGCTTTCGCCAAGCTCGCCGCCGATGCGCCGGCCGGCTACGCGACTTTGGCGCGTCTTTCAAACGCCGCGGCTCTCGCCAAGAGCGATCCAGCTCGCGCCATCACCGAATATGACGCGCTGGCGGAGGATGCTTCCCTCGGCGAACTGTTCCGCGACGCTGCGCGCCTGCGGGCGACGATCCTGCGGTTAGACAATGGTCAAGTCGACAAAGCTAAGACCGCGCTTGAAGGTCTTGCCGGACCAACCGGCGTCTTTCGCTCGACGGCGAGAGAATTACTTGGCGCCGCGGCGCTGGCGGCGGGCGATTTTGACGCCGCCGGCCGGTGGCTCGATATGATCGCGGCCGATCCCGGCGCGCCGCAGAGCGCGCGGCAGAACGCGGATTTGATGCTTGGCCTCGTCCGGTCGGGAAAGCCGGCCGCCAAGTGAGTCTCGCGCGCGACGCGATCTGGCGTCCTTTGCCTTGCCGTCCTTTGACTTGGCGCCGCTTGAGGGAATCCGACGCTTGAGCGCAAAAGTCGCGATCATCGGCCGGCCCAATGTCGGCAAATCCACCCTGTTCAATCGTCTCGTTGGAAGGAAGCTTGCGTTGGTCGACGATACGCCGGGCGTCACGCGCGACCGGCGCGAAGGCGAGGCGCGGCTCGGTGATCTTTCCTTCACGATCATTGACACGGCCGGTCTCGAAGAGGGGGACGCGGCGACGTTAGCCGGCCGCATGCGCGCCCAGACCGAAACCGCGCTAAGCGATTGTGACGCGATCCTCTTTCTCATCGACGCGCGCGCCGGTCTCACCCCGATCGATCGGCATTTCGCCCAAGCGGTAAGACGCGCGGGCAAACCGATCCTGCTCATCGCCAACAAGGCGGAGGGCAGGACCGGCCAGGCGGGCGCATACGAGGCGTTCGACCTCGGCCTCGGCGAGCCGTTGCCGCTCTCGGCCGAGCATGGCGAGGGGCTCGGCGAGCTCTATGACGCGCTTGCCGCGGCGCTGCCGGCCGAGGCGCGGCAGGAGGAGCGCGAGGAGGACGGCGCGCCGCTCGAACTTGGCGAAGAAGAGGACGGCAGCGAGGTCGATCTCTCCAAACCTTTACGCATCGCCGTGCTCGGCCGGCCCAACGCCGGCAAGTCGACGCTGCTCAATCGCATCCTTGGGCAGGAGCGTTTGCTGACCGGGCCCGAGCCGGGCCTCACCCGCGATTCGGTCAGCGTCGAAACCCATTGGCGCGACCGCCGCCTCAAATTGTTCGACACCGCAGGCCTGAGACGGCGCGCGCGCGTCGTCGAAAAGCTCGAGAAGCTCGCCGTCGCCGACGCTTTGCGAGCGGTACGCTTCGCGGAAGTCGTGGTGCTGCTGCTCGATGCGACGATCCCATTCGAGAAACAGGACTTGACCCTTGCCGATCTCGTCGAGCGTGAGGGCAGGGCGCTGGTCATCGGACTCAACAAATGGGACCTCGTCAAAGACAAAAGCGTCGCGGCCAAGACGCTGCGCGACGAAGCTGATCGGCTGCTGCCGCAATTGCGCGGCGTACGGGTCATTCCCGTCTCGGGCCTGACCGGCGCGCATGTCGATAGGCTGATGGAGGCCGTGATTGCGACAGAGGAAACCTGGAGCAAGCGGATCTCGACCGGACGGCTCAACCGTTGGTTGGGGCCGGTCGTCGACGCCACGCCGCCGCCGGCGGTCTCCGGCCGGCGCATCAAGATCCGTTACATGACGCAGCCCAAGGCGCGCCCGCCGCATTTCTTACTCTTCGGCAATCAGCTCTCAGAGCTGCCGGAGAGCTACCGGCGGTTCCTCGTCAATGGCTTGCGTCAGACATTCGATCTGCCCGGCGTGCCGATCCGGCTGACTGCGCGGACTTCGAAGAATCCTTACGAGCCGAAAAAACGGCGCTGAAAGGCGGATGTCGGATCACCCGCAGGCGGAAAGGGCAACCATTGGTCGGAACCCATGGAGCGCCGCCGCGAACGGGTTGGGCGAAGCTGGTATGCGAGCTGCTCGTCGAGGATATCGAGACAAGCCTCGGCTTTTGGACGAAAATGCTCGGCTTCGAAATCGCGTACCAAAGACCGGAGCAAGGCTTCGCCTATCTCGAGCGCCCCGAGGGCGCGCAGATCATGCTGTGTCAACGCTCCGGAAATTGGGAGACTGCGCCGTTGAGACGTCCTTTTGGACGCGGCGTCATGTTTCAGATCTATGTCGAGAGCATCGCCAAGGTTCTCTCGACCCTATCCGACGCAGCTTGGCCTCTTCACGCCGGCCCTCGCGAGGTTTGGCGCCGCTATGGAGATCGCGAGGGCGGCAAGCGAGAGATTTTCGTGCAAGATCCAGACGGCTATCTGATCATGATTGCCGAAGACCTTGGCGAACGGCCTCTTTGATCCGATTGGCTCTTCGCGCGATGATAGGTGAGCGCCATCGCCAGGCAAATCCCAAGCGGCTTTTCCGGCAGCGGACGGGAAAGGTCGAGAAAGATCGCGCGATCGGCGGAAAATGTCAGCTCCCCGGAGAACAGCATTCGGAACGTAGCGACTAGCGTGGTCCGACAATTGAAATAGACGGCGCCACGCTCGACCTCGCCGCGTTCGCGGCCGAGCCGGATGGCGCTGCCGCTGCCGGAAGTCGCGGTGAGGTAAGCCGGCTCGCCCCATTTTAAGGTTTCCGTCAACGCGCCGACGCCTTCTAAGGAAGCGGCTGTCGCGAATATCAGCCGCCGCGCCTCTAGAAGTTTCGAACGAAGGGCGGGCGAATAGGCGCCGAATGCTTCGGCGACAGGCGTCGGCATCGCGGGAAGCCTCGCCCGGTTCAAGACGCGGCCTCCAGCGGCAGATGAATGTCGGTCACTAGATCATTGGGCGGCGTCTCCGGCGGGCTGTTGAGATAGGCTTCGAAAATCGGAGCGTCCGCCGCTTCATAGCCGGAATTCGGGAGCCAGACGCCGAGCAGCCAGCGATAGGCGCTCTTCATGTCGGCATAGGGTCCCTTGTAGCGCAATCTCGCATAGGGACCGCCGCGCAGGATCGTCTCCTCGATCGGCCTCGCCAGGGCGACCTCCGCCGGCGTCGGCGAACAAGCTTTCGAGCGCAGGGCGGCGGCGGGTGTCGCATCGGGGTCATCGAGAAAGAGCCCGATCATTCTAACGCTCTGATCGAGCAAGCCTTGGGCCGCCAGAGCGCCAAAGAGTCGGCCGATGGCCCGGTCGATCTGTATATAGGGACCGACATGGGCGATGCTGGCGCAACGCGTCTGCGGCAAATCCTCGATCGTCACCGAAAATCCGGCGGCGTCATTGACCGCGATCGCCGTTCTGAACGCCGCGTGACTGCCATGCGCGCGATAGTCGGCCGGAGGTTTGTCGTAAGCCTCCTTGAAGGCTCTGCCGAAAGATTCGATTGCGCCGTAGCCTGCTCGCTCGGCGATTGTCTTGATCGGCATGTCAGAATTGGCCAGACGATCGGCGGCTCTCAGCAAGCGCAACCGCTTGACGGTAGCCGCGATGGTCTCGCCGCGCATGGCGGTGTAAATACGATGCCAATGGTAGGCGGAGAGGCATGCGATCTCGGCCAGACGATCGAGACTGACGTCCTCATCAAGATGGTCATGGATATAATCCGCTACCCGATCGACGCGCCGCTCGTAGCTGAGTTGCTGTGAAGGTTTTGTCATTGCCGACCTGTCGTGCTCAGGCGCTTCAGGATCATTAGCGCAGAGCGACCCGACAAATCTTGCGGATATGCGGTTGTGATGCGAGCCGCCTTCGAGCAAGCGCGTCGTTGTCCGAGTGGGAAATCTCCCTCAACGCCGCCAGGCACGCGGCTTCCTTGCCGTCCAAATCCAATTCCCGAGCGCGGTCCAGCGCGTCGCTCTTGCGCTTTTCGTCTTCGATTTCCGCGGCCGCGACTTCGGCTGCGGTCGGCTGATGGTGAAGCAGAGCGCCGGTCGATTCAGGAAGAGCCGATTCCGCCGATCCGCTCGGCGCGGTCGCCAGGCGCACGCTCTCGTCGGTGCATCGCCGGGCGAGCGCGTCCGTTGGGAAAAAAGCCATGGCCGCGCAAAGAGAGGCGACCGCGGCCCAAGCGTTTTCGTTCGATGCGCTCGGCGAACGGGCGCCGCGCTGACAGACTGAGGCGTCGCCTGACGTCATGGCGGCAACCCTTTCCGCCCCAAAGCCTCTTATAGTGCAAGCCTGTCCTGAACGAAGACAACCGTCGCGGATCCTTTGCCTTCGCCGATTCCGTCACGTGCTCGCGAGCGTCGCCGGCCGCCCAAGCTTGTTGGCGTATTGACTATAGAGGCGGGAGGCGGCTGCGGCAAAGCTCGCGACAATCGCAACCGTGATCGCGCCGCGGATCGCCGCCGCGATGATCCATCCGATGAGCGGGATGAAGGCAAAAATCGCGATCAGGATGACGCCGACGATGGCGATCGGCAACGAGATGCACAGCAGAATGAAGAAGACCCGCCAGGAATGGCCTTCCGTATCCCCCATGGCGTTGCGCCAGTCGGCGCCGGCCGCATCGACCGCTACGGCGGGAAATAGGATCACATTGCGCGTCACGATGACGGCGACGGCGATCGCCAGGATCAGAGCCAGGATGGCGCCGAGAAAGCCCCACAGCAGTTCCCTGACGAAAGACGGGATCGCTTCGATGAGGGAAATTCCTGCAAGGAACGTGAAGAACTTCTGGAAGCGTGGCGATTGCGTGTCGAGATTGTAACTGTCGTTGACCTCGCCCAACAGTACGAAACGATGGACCGCAATGGCGAGCGGGGTCAGAAAGAAGCCTTGAGCGATCGACAGTAGCAAAATGACGAGGCTGCTGAGAAAGCCGGGGCCGAGGAGAAAGGCAAGGCCGAAGAAAAGAAAGCTCAGCACGGCCGCGATGGCGATCGCGGTCCAGAACAGCGTCGGCATGCGCTCGCGCGCCGCCAAAGCGTCCCGCCAGGCGGTCATCGCCGCATCGAAGACGGAAGAAGTCTGCGCGCCATTCGCCATGATCGCCCCCTCCATAAACGCTTTAGGTCCGCGGCCTGTGCGGGAGGGCTGACTTCGACTGCTCCCGATTGGGCGCGGGTAGGGGAGCGCGGCGGTTCGCCGCTGTCAAGCACCGGCTCGGCACAGCGCCGGCGCGCCCGCGCCGCTCAAACCACCTCGTCCGACGTCAAGGCGCAGGCTGAATTCGGGTCAAGTTCGACTTGCAACGTTGGGTGGATGATCTTGAATTCCGACGCGAGGCCTGCCGCGACCTTGTGAAGAAAGACGTCGCCCGGATGGCCGCCGGGCATGACCAGGTGGCAGGTCAGGGCGATTTCCGTCGTGCTCATCGGCCAGATATGCAGATCGTGAATGGCGACGACGCCGGGCTGTCTTTCCAGAAACGCGCGCACTTTGGCCGGGTCGATGCGATCGGGAACCGCCGCCATCGACATGCCCAGAGAATCGGTGAGCAGGCCCCAGGTCCCCAAGACGATAATGGCGTTGACCGCGAGGCTGACGAGAGGATCGACCCACAGCCAGCCAGTGAGCGCAATGACGAGGCCGGCGACGACGACGCCGGCCGACACCAAGGCGTCGGACGCCATATGCATGAAGGCGGCGCGCAGGTTGATGTCGTCGTTACGCCCGGCGGCGAAAAGCCAGGCGGTCACGCCGTTGATGATGATGCCGATGGCGGCGACGATCATCACGATTGCGCCGGCGACCGGCTCTGGCCGGCCGAACCGCATTATCGCCTCCCAGGAAATCGCGCCGACGGTGACGAGAAGAAAGACCGCGTTGAAGACCGCGGCGAGGATCGAAGAGGCTCGCAAACCATAGGTGTAGCGCGCGGTCGGCGGGCGTCTCGTCAGAATGCTCGCCGTCCAGGCCGCCAACAGGCCGAGCACGTCGCCGAAATTATGCCCGGCGTCGGCAAAAAGCGCGACCGAGTGGCCGAAGATCCCATAGACGACCTCGATGATCACGAAACCGAGGTTGAGGGCGACGCCGATCGTGAAAGCGGCGCCGAATTGCGCGGGCGCATGGACATGGCCGCCGCCGTGATGATCATCATGGTTGTGATCGTGGCTGCGATGTTCGTGAGCTTCGGGGGCATGACGCTCTGAAGCGTGACCTCGGGCGTCATGACCTTGGGCTTCGCTCATCACATCGCTCTTTCCCGGTTCTCTCGGCGAGACGCGCTAGCTGCCGCGATAGGTCGAATAACTCCATGGGCTCGCCAACAGGGGCACGTGGTAATGCGCCTTGGGATCGGCGATCGCGAAACGAATGGGAATGATGTCGAGGAACGGCGGCTCGGCGGTCTTCGCGCCTGCCGCGCGAAAATAGGCGCCGACATGAAAGACAAGTTCGAAAGTCGCGACCCGCGCCTCGCTTGCGGCGATGAGCGGAACGTCGGTGCGTCCATCAGCGTTGGTCTCGACCCTCTTGAGCAAAACGCGCGCGCCGCCGACGCCGATCTCGAACAATTCGATCGCGACGCCTTGCGCGGGGCCGCCGCGCACCGTGTCGAGAACGTGGGTCGAAAGTCCGGCCATCCGGGTCGTCTCCAAGAAGGGACCGCTTCAAAACACAGGCTGCGGCGAGGCGCAATCGACAAGGCGCCACAAGGTTTGCAGGGCCGGCATGGCCGAGCCGATATTAGCCCGATTGCTATATTGACGGACCCATGAGATGACACGCGCAACTGAATGTCCGCCTGCGGACGGGACAAATTCGGGATCGATGGAGGGCCCATGGCCGAGGGTGAAAAAGCCGTCTTGAACGGCGCCGACGCCGAGACCAAGGAATGGCTCGATGCGCTTGATTCTGTTGAGGCTTTCGAGGGGCTCGACCGAGTCGACGCTATCTTAGAAAACGTCGTGACGTCGGCGCGCCGCAAGGGCGCGCGGCTGCCTTTCGCCGCCAATACCGCCTATGTCAATACGATCCATACCCAGGACCAGCCGCCATATCCGGGCGACGGGGACATGGAGGCGGCGATCCGCCATGCTGTGCGGTGGAACGCTGCTGCGATCGTCGTCAAGGCCAATAAGGAATCCTCCGAACTCGGCGGCCATATTGCGAGCTTCCAATCGGCCGCGACGCTCTATGAAACGGGATTTACGCATTTCTGGCGCGCCGCCGGCGAGGGGCATGGCGGCGACCTTGTCTATTTCCAAGGCCATTGCTCGCCCGGGATCTACGCTCGCGCCTTTGTCGAAGGTCGATTGGCCGAGGAGCAGCTTCTGAATTTTCGTCAAGAAGTCGGCGGCAAGGGCCTCTCGTCCTATCCCCATCCCTGGCTGATGCCCGATTTCTGGCAATTTCCTACCGTCTCCATGGGCCTCGGCCCGCTCATGGCGATCTATCAGGCTCGCTTCCTACGCTATCTCCAAGGCCGCGGCATCGCCGACACTTCCGAGCGCAAGGTCTGGTGCTTTTGCGGCGACGGCGAAATGGACGAACCGGAATCGCTCGGCGCGATCTCGCTCGCCGGTCGAGAGAAGCTCGACAACCTCATCTTTGTCATCAATTGCAACCTGCAGCGGCTCGACGGGCCGGTGCGCGGCAATGGCAAGATCGTGCAAGAGCTCGAGGCTGACTTTCGCGGCACGGGCTGGAACGTGATCAAATGCCTGTGGGGCTCGAATTGGGACCCGCTTCTGGCCAAGGACGAATCCGGCAAATTGCGCCAACTGATGGAAGAATGCGTCGACGGTGAATATCAAGACTTCAAGTCCAAGAACGGCGCCTATATCCGCGAACATTTCTTCGGCCGCTATCCCGAGACCGCAGCCATGGTCGCCGATTGGACCGACGAGCGGATCTGGTCGCTGACCCGCGGCGGCCATGATCCGATCAAAGTCTACGCCGCCTACAAAGCCGCCGCCGACCACAAGGGTTCGCCGACCGTCATCCTCGCCAAGACCGTCAAGGGCTATGGCATGGGGGAAGCGGGCGAAGGTCAGATGATCGCCCATCAGCAAAAGAAGTTCGGCGACCAGGCGCTGAAGACCTTCCGCGATCGCTTCAACATTCCCGTATCGGACGAAGAGATCGCCAAGGTTCCGTTCCTCAAGCTATCGGAAGACAGCCCGCAGATGAAATATTTGCGCGAGCGCCGCGCTTCGCTCGGCGGCTATCTGCCGGCGCGCCGGCGCAGGAGCGAGCCGCTGCAAATTCCCGAGCTCGCCGCCTTCGACGCCTTGCTCAAGGCGACCGCCGAGGGGCGCGAGATTTCCACCACCATGGCCTTCGTGCGCATCCTGACGACGCTCCTGCGCGATAAGAACATCGGCCAGCGCATCGTGCCGATAGTGCCCGACGAAAGCCGCACCTTCGGCATGGAGGGCTTGTTCCGGCAGTTCGGCATTTTCAGCCAGGAAGGGCAGCGCTATCGACCGCAGGACGCCGACCAGTTGATGTACTATCGCGAGGACGCCAAGGGCCAAATCCTGCAAGAAGGCATCAACGAGCCCGGCGCCATGGCGTCCTTCATCGCCGCCGCGACCTCCTATTCGACGTCGAACGAGCCGATGATCCCCTTCTATATCTACTATTCGATGTTCGGTTTTCAGCGGGTCGGCGACCTCTGCTGGGCGGCAGGCGACATGCGCGCGCGCGGTTTCCTGATCGGCGGCACCTCGGGCCGCACCACGCTGAACGGAGAGGGGTTGCAGCACGAGGATGGCCATAGCCACATCCTCGCCTCCACCGTCCCGAATTGCATCGGCTATGATCCGACCTACGCCTATGAGCTGGCGGTAATCATCCAGCGCGGCTTGAAGCGCATGTATGTCGACAACGAGGACGTCTATTATTACATCACCACGTTGAACGAGAATTACCCCCATCCCGCCATGCCGGAAGGCGTCGAGGAAGGTATTCTTCGCGGCATGTACCTGTTGCGTAAGGTCGAGGCCGCAAAACCCGGCCTGCGCGTGCGCCTGATGGGCTCGGGCGCCATCCTCCGCGAGGTTGAGGCGGCGGCCGACCTGCTCGCCAAGGACTATGGCGTCTCCAGTGAAATCTGGAGCGTCACCAGCTTCACGCAATTGCGCCGCGACGGGCTCGAAGTCGAGCGCTGGAACATGCTCCATCCCGAGGAGACGCCTCGCAAATCCTACGTCGAACAATGCCTCGGCAAGGGCTCGGGGCCGGTGATCGCCTCGACCGACTACATCAAGCTGGTCGCCGACGGAGTGAGGTCCTTTGTGCCGGCGCGTTACAAGACGCTCGGCACCGATGGCTTCGGCCGCTCGGACTATCGTCGGCGCCTCCGCGCTTTCTTCGAGGTCGACCGGCGCCATGTCGCGCTGGCGGCGCTGAAATCGCTCGCCGACGATCAATTGCTGCCGTCGAAGACCGTCGGCGAAGCGCTCAAGCGCTATGAGATCGACCCAGAACGCGCAAGTCCCGCGCTGACCTGAGCCCGCCAAAGTCTCTTAGCGCCAAGGAGAAGCGCTTGTGGCCAATACGATTGATGTAAAAGTACCCGATATCGGCGACTTCAAGGACGTGCCGATCATCGAAATCCTGGTCAAGCCGGGCGACATGGTCAAAGCCGACGAGTCGCTGGTGACGCTGGAATCCGACAAGGCGACGATGGATGTGCCGGCGCCCAGCGCCGGCAAAGTGGCGGAGATCGTCGCCAAGGTCGGCGACAAGGTCGCGATGGGCTCGCTGATCCTCCGCCTCGAGCCGACGGGCGCCGGCGCGGCGGCAGCCGCAGCCGCGCCAACGCCGGCGGCCAAGTCCGAACCCGCGAAGGCGGGGCCAAAAGAGGCGCCCGCGGCCAAAGCCGCCCCGGCGCCGGCCGAGACGGCGGCGAAGGACGCGGCCCTGCCCAATTTTTCCGGCGTCTTCGCCGGGCCGGCGGTACGTCGCCTGGCGCGCGAACTCGACGTGGACTTGACCAACCTCAAAGGCACCGGCGAGCACGGCCGCATCACCAAAGAAGATGTAAAGGCCGCGCTGGCCGGACGGGCCGGCGGAGGGGGCGGGGCGCTTCCCGAAGTTCCAGCCGTCGATTTCGCCAAATTCGGACCCGTCGAGATAAAGCCGCTCTCGCGCATCAAGCGTATTTCCGGGCCTCGGCTCCACGCCTCTTGGATCAATGTCCCCCACGTCACGCATTGCGATGAAGCCGACATCACGGATCTCGAAGCCTTCCGCAAGGGCCTCGACGACGAGGGCAAAGCGGACAAAAAAGCGCCGTACCGCGTCTCGCTGCTGCCGCTTTTGATGAAGGCGTCGGTTGCGTCTTTGAAGACCTATCCGACCTTCAACGCCGCTTTGACGCCGGCCAAGGACGCGCTCGTGATGCGCAATTACTGGCATATCGGCGTCGCCGTCGATACGCCCGACGGGCTCGTCGTGCCGGTGATCAAGGACGTCGATCTGAAAGGCGTGACCGAGCTTGCCCGCGAACTTGGCGCGATCTCCGCCAAGGCGCGCGAGGGAAAGCTCTCGCCGGCTGAGATGCAGGGCGCGTCCTTCACCATCTCTTCGCTCGGCGGCATCGGCGGGACGGCCTTCACGCCGATCGTCAATGCGCCCGAAGTCGCCATACTCGGCGTGGTGCGCTCGAAAATGGCGCCGGTATGGAACGGCGAAGCTTTCGCGCCGCGCCTGATGCTGCCGCTTTGTCTCTCCTATGATCATCGCGTGATTGACGGCGCGGCGGCGGCGCGCTTCATGCGCAAGCTCGTCAGCGTGATCGAAGACATGCGCCGCGTCCTGCTGTGACGCGATAGAGGCGAAGCGGAGAACCATTCGATGGCGCGTGAGATCAGGCTGCCCGACATCGGCGACTTCAAGGACGTGCCGATCATCGAAATCCATGTGAAGCCAGGGCAGAAGGTCGCCAAAGAGGAAGTCATCCTCACGCTGGAATCCGACAAGGCGACTCTCGATGTGCCCTCGCCTGCGGCGGGCGTGATCGGCGAAGTCAAGGTCAAGGTCGGCGACAAGGTGAGCGAAGGCGCGCTTCTGGCGACGCTGGACGAAAGCGGCGCGGGCGCCGCGGCGAAGCCGGCGCCGGCGAAAGCCGACAAGCCGGCCCCCGCTCAGCCGGCGCCCGTTGCTCAGGCGCCCGCGGTCAAAGCGGATATCGAATGCGACGTCGTCGTCATCGGCGCCGGGCCCGGCGGCTATACCGCCGCTTTCCGCGCCGCCGACCTCGGCCAGAAGGTCGCGCTGGTCGAGAAGGACCCGGTGCTCGGCGGCGTCTGTCTCAACGTCGGTTGCATCCCCTCGAAAGCGCTGCTGCATGCGGCCAAGGTGATCGACGAGGCGGCGGATTTCGCCTCGCACGGGATCATGTTCGGCGCGCCCAAGGTCGAGCTCGATCCGTTGCGCGCCTGGAAGGACGGCGTGGTCAAGCGCCTGACCGGCGGCCTCAATACGCTCGCGCGCCAGCGCAAGGTGACGGTCGTCACCGGCGCGGCGAAGTTCTCTACGCCCAACACGTTGAGCATCGCCACCGCTGAAGGGGTGAAAACGCTTCTTTTCAAGAACGCGATCATCGCCTGCGGCTCCGAGCCGATCGCGCCGGGCTTCATCCCCAAGGACCCGCGGATCGTCGATTCGACCGGCGCCTTGGAGATCAAGTCCGTTCCCAAGCGGATGCTCGTGCTCGGCGGCGGCATCATCGGTCTTGAAATGGCGACGGTCTATCATGCGCTGGGCGCCAAGGTGACGGTCGTCGAATTGATGGACCAGCTCATTCCCGGCGCCGATCGCGATATTGTCGCCCCGCTCGCCAAGCGGATCGAGAAGAGGTACGAGAAAATCCTGCTCAAGACCAAGGTCACGGCGGTCGAAGCGAAGAAGGACGGGCTGCACGTCGTTTTTGAAGGCCCGTCGGGCGAAGCCAAAGACGTTTTCGATTTCATGCTGGTCTCGGTCGGCCGCCAGCCGAATGGCCGAAACGTCGGCGCGGAGGCCGCCGGCGTCGCGGTCGACGAGCGCGGCTTCATCGCGGTCGACCGGCAGATGCGCACCAATGTCGCCAACATCTTCGCGATCGGCGACGTCGTCGGCCAGCCGATGCTGGCGCATAAGGCGACGCATGAGGGCAAGGTCGCGGCCGAGGTCGCCGCCGGGCATAAGTCGTCCTTCGACGCCAAGGCGATCCCTTCCGTCGCCTATACCGATCCGGAAGTCGCATGGGTCGGCCTCACCGAAAACGAGGCGAAAGCGAAAGGCGTGAAGTTCGGCAAGGCGGTCTTTCCCTGGGCGGCCAGCGGGCGCTCGCTGTCGCTCGGCCGCGACGAGGGACAGACCAAGACGCTCTGGGACGAGACGACCGGACGCCTGATCGGTTGCGGCATCGTCGGCCCCAATGCCGGCGACCTCATCGCCGAAGCCGGGCTCGCCATTGAAATGGGCTCGGAGGCCGAGGATGTCGGTCTGACCATCCACCCGCATCCGACATTGTCCGAGACTTTCGCTTTCTCGGCGGAAGCTTTCGCCGGGACGCTGACGGACCTTTACATGCCGAAGAAGAAGTAGGGTACGGTCAGCCGTTCCTCCGTGCGCCAAAGCGCCATGATTTGAAATCGAAATACCTGGCTCGTCACTGCGAGCGAAGCGAAGCAATCCACGCCGCAATGGGCGCAGTTTGTGCTGCGCACGCTCCAGCTGCTTCGACCCCTCGACGGGCGTGTGACCTCGGCAATGACGCGCGGAACCTTGATCGGACGCGCCATTGTCGAGCATTTCTCGCGGAATGCCTTATCGCGAGAATTATTCAAACTGATTTCAAAGACAAACCAGTCGTGAAGCTTGTTCAATAGTATTCTACGGAAATATCCGCGTTGGTATGATCGGACCGAAGAGTCCAAACACAAGCCGGGTCCAAGTCGTTGAGAAACGCCTTGCGACAAACCCAGCCTGGAGATGCTCAGCGAGCATCAGCGGCACATCGTAAGAAAACTCATCATCTGCAAGGAGAACCCATGCCTGAGCCTTCGCACATCGATCCGCGGAGCGCCGCGCTGGGGGTGATGGACTATCAGGTCGATACTCTCACCAAGTTCATGACGGCTGCGCAGTCTGCCGATGCGATCGCATACGTGCCTGATCTGGCGGAAGCTTGCCGTCCTACACCGTGCCGCCCAATTCTTCGGACAAATCCTGTAGCTCCTTGTCGCCGGCCATCATCTGCTGCAACGCATCGAGCTTGATCTCGGCCTTGGCGAAGGTCCCGAGCGTTCGCCCGCGGTTGAGAATAGTGAAGCGGTCTCCCACTGCATAGGCGTGACGCACATTGTGGGTGATGAAGATCACTCCAAGACCCTTGGCGCGGACCTGCCTGATGAATTTCAGCACCATCGAGGTCTGCGCCACGCCCAGAGCCGATGTCGGCTCGTCGAGGATAAGCACCTTGGCGCCGAAATGCACCGCGCGGGCGATCGCCACGCATTGACGTTCGCCGCCTGAAAGCGTCCCGACGGCTTGCTGCGGGTCACGGACGTCAATACCGATGCGAAGCATTTCCTCGCGCGCGACCTTGTCGGCATAGGCCGTGTCCATAAAGGCGAACGGACCCATTCGCCCTTTGACCGGTTCTCGACCCATGAAGAAATTGCGTGTGATGGAGAGAAGCGGGATCATCGCGAGGTCCTGATAGACCGTCGCAATACCCATATCGAGAGCTTCGCGCGGGCTCGAGAAAGCCACCGGCCTGCCCTCGACGAGGAACTCGCCGCTCGATGGCCGATGCACGCCGGACAGGGTTTTGATCAGGGTCGACTTGCCGGCGCCATTGTCGCCGAGCAGACACAACACCTCGCCGGCCATGACCGTCATGGAGACCCCGGCGAGGGCGACGACCGGCCCGAAATGCTTGACGATGTCGCGCACTTCGATGAGCGGCGCAGGGGCCTGAGCAACGCCCGCCGAGGCAATCGCGTTCTGCTCCGTCATGGTCATTTTGTCACCGTCCGCTCACGACCTGACGCCGGATCAGATTATTGAACAGCACCGCGATCAGCAACATGCCGCCGAGGAAGACGCGGAACCAGTCGTTTGGCGCTCCCGTGAAGAGGATGCCCATTTGCACGACGCCGAATATCAGCGCGCCGAGGCAGGCGCCGATCACCGAGCCGTACCCTCCAGTGAGGAGGCAGCCGCCGATGACCGCAGCGATAATCGCCTCGAATTCTTTCAATAGGCCGCGATCGGAGGCCGCCGAACCAAACTCGAAAACCTCGCAGGCGGCAAAAACCGTCGCGCAAAAGGCGGTGAGCATGAAGAGGGATATCTTGACGGCGCCCACTGGCACGCCGAGGTTGCGCGCAGCATTGGCGTCGCCGCCGGACGCGAAAATCCAATTGCCGACGCGCGTCTTCGACAAGACGATATGGCCGAGGACCGCAAGGACCAGCGCCCAAACGATGACCATCGGCACGCCTTTGACGCTTGGATCGCCGTTCGGCAACCGCGCGATGACGTCGTGATCGGCGAGCCAGACAAACAGCGGGTCGCCGACTGTGCCGGAAAAGAGGAAGCCGACGAATGTTCCTTCCGCCGCCTCCTTTACGCCGCCAACGATTGTCCGATTGGTGAAGAGGATCGACAGCGCAATGGTCAGGCCTCGCAATATATAGAGCGAGGCGAGCGTCACGATGAAGGAAGGCAGACCTGTGCGAATGACCATCAAGCCGTTCAGAAAGCCGATCAGCACCGCTCCTGCGAAAGCGAAGAGAACGCTTAAGGTCACGGGCCAATGGAAGACAATCGTCGGCAGCGCGATCATCATGCCGGCAAAGCCGATCATCGAGCCGACGGAGAGGTCGAACTCTCCGGCGACCATGAGCATTGCGGCGCCGACGGCAATGATCATCAATTGAGCGCTGACGGTCGTCCAGTTCAGTATGCCGTCGGCGGCGAACATGCCGGTGCCATGCGCGGTGACGGCAAAAAAAGCGAAGACGAGCAGGGCGCCGGCGAAAGCGCCGAGCTCCGGCCGTGAGAGAAACCGGCGAAGGCCGGACTGCCGCCTCAGCCGCTCGTCGCTGGTCGCCGACGGATCGATAGCGACACCGGCGCCTTCCGCCATGGCTTGCTTCTCCTGTATCTATGTGCGGAGGCTTTCAGCCTCCGCATGAGAACGTGGTCCGAGCGTCAGGCGCGCAGCGACGTCGGCTCAAACTGGGCGCGTAGCGGCATGAGTTGCACCCCGTGGCCAGGCGGCGACGAGCGGACCCGCCGAGGCGGACGCTCGCCGTCATATCTTGTGTTTTCGCTTCAAGGCATGGCGGCGAGGGCGGCGCGGATGTCGCTTAGCGGTATTCGCCGGCGAGCTTCTGGACGAGCGCGATGTTCTTTTTCGTCACGAAGCCCGGGCCCGTGTTAACGTTGTTTGCCGGAATGACGCCATAGCGGGCGTATTCGGTCAGGAAAACGAAGGGCAGGTAGCCTTGCAAATACGGCTGCTGGTCGATCGCCGACTCCATGATTCCGTCCTTGATCGCTTGGGCGATGTCGCT
>DASZFX010000276.1:0-16637 GCA_035939375.1 Roseiarcus sp. | reverse complement strand
AGTCCGGCGCGAAGGTTCTTCCTGCGGCCGCGACAGCCGCCGACGCTGGGACGAACGAGCTTGCGACGAGCGCCTCGGCGAGACAGGCGCTGGCGGCGATACTGGGCGAGCAAGGCCGGACGGCCGACGCCTCTGCGCCCGAGGGCGCCCCAATCATGCCCTCGGATTCGACGACGACATTCGCGCTGCCGACAACAGCCGTCGTCGCCTCGCCTATCGTCGACGTGCATGTGCGGAGCGCGCGGACCTATCTAGGCGTCGATGGCGTCGCGCAAGCCGCCAAGGCCGGCATCGAGGCCTCTTCGCTCGTCGCCGCCGGCGCCCCAAAAGGGGCGAATGGCGCCGTCTCTCCTGTCCAAACTGGCGCGAAGGGCGCAAATGCCGCGGCTGCGACTGCTTGCGTGAGCGCATCCACGACAGTCGTCGCCGCAGGCAACGGTCGCCAGACCGGCGGCGACGGCGCGACGCATCATGATCAGTCGAGCGGCGCTCGCGCAGGGGGCGGAGCCCGGTCCGGCGGTGCCGGCGCGCAGGCTGCCGGCGTCGCCTCGCCCGACGCGAACACGCTCGCGATGAACGGCTTTGGTTCGCCGACGAGCGCCATCGTCTCGGCGCCGATCGACCTTGATCAACTGGCCGACGTGATCGCCAACCAGGCGCAGGCGCTTACGGCGCAAGGAGCGAACGCGGCGATGGGCGCGGTCGGCGCGAGCCCGGTCAAGGAGCTCGACGTGCAGCTCAATCCCGCCGATCTCGGCTCCCTGACGGTGAAGATGCGGCTCTCGAACGGCAATCTGGCCGTGGTCATCGAAGCGGCCAAGAGCAGCACCGCCAGGCTCATCGAAAGCGAGCGCGACGCTATCGTCGAGCGTCTGACATCAGTCGATCAGCCGGTCGCGTCCGTCGTTGTTCAGGCGTCCGACAGCGTCCCAACTCAGGGCGAGAACAGCAATGCATCTGGCTCCGCTACCTCTCAACAAAGCGATGCGCAAAGCAACGCGGCGAATGGCTCGAACGGGCACGCTCGATCGTCGCGAGACGGCGAGGGCGGCGCGCAGACGCGACAGAACGGCTCTGCGGACGACGAGGCGGCTCGTCGCGCCCGTACTGGCGATCTTTTTGTCTAGTTTCGCCTCTGCCCGCGCCGATGAGCAGGTCTGCGAAAGAGAGATGACGCGCGCTGCGCGTGAGAACGATATTCCGCTTAACGTGCTTTATGCCGTCGGGCTGACGGAGACGGGTCGACGCGGCCAGCTCAGCCCCTATGACATGAATGTCGACGGCCGGGCCGTACGTTCGACGAACCTGGCGGAGGCGATCGAAAAATTCCAGACCGAGCGCGCAAACGGCGCCAAACTGATCGACATCGGCTGTATGCAGATCAATCATCGCTGGCACGGCGCCGACTTTGCCTCGCTGGGCGACATGTTCGATCCGGAGCGCAACGTGCGCTACGCGGCGGCGTTTCTCAAGCAGTTGAAGGCGCAGGAGGGCACTTGGACGCTGGCGGTCGCCCGTTACAATGCCGGGCCCAATAACAACGCGGCGCAAAAGAAATACGTCTGCGCCGTGATCGGCAATATGGTGGCGAGCGGACTTGGCCAGTGGACGACCAACGCCCGGAATTTCTGTCAATAGGCGTCGCAAGATTTGGCGATCGTCGAGAGTGTCTCGTCGCCCCTCGGCGATGACGGTGCTGTTCGTAGCGACGTGGCGACGGACCTTAGGAACCGACCGCGCTCCTACATGTGCTGTTTGGCGTCGGTGGAGGTCATGAAGGTGAATTCCTGAATCGCCAAATCCGCAACGACGTCCGCTTTCAGACGGGCGTTGACATTCTTGATCACAGTATTGGTGAATTTCTGCAGATCGTATTTCTTGAGATTGTCGAAGTCGATCGAATCGTCGTTGAAAAGATATCGGAACGCCTCGTCGACCACCAAAGCTTCGGGCGAGATGGGATGCTTCTTCTGGGCGCCGACGTTGATCGAGTAGACGAATTGGGTGACGACATAGCCTTTGAGGGCGCCGTCGCGGATTTTGGGCACGTCGATCTCTTTGGTTTTTTTGCTTTCTACCTGGGCGACCGCCTGCTCCGCGCCAGTCTTCGTATAGCTTCGAAAATAGGCGGTCGCATAGCTTGAGGCGAGGGTCGCCAGACAGGCCCAAGCGCCGATGAGGACAAGCTTGATCATTCGCCGCGGTCTCGCCAGGCGTGTGAGGAATAGGTGCCGTCCGACTGCCCCTCCTGAATGGCGCGGGCGATGATGTCGGCGACTTTGCGCGCGGCGTTCAATTGTACTTTCAACATGCGCTGGTTGATGTCGAGCTTGGCGCGCAAGTCGGCGAGGGCGGCGTGCAACGTTCGGTTGGCTTCAGCGCCGGCGATCATCGGCGCGAGGCGCGACAATTCGAGCAGCCCCTGGCTCTTGTGCTGGTTGAACGCCTGGTAGTCAATTCGCTTGCCGCTGGCGATCAGTGCGTTCTCTGCGTCCAGAGTCTGTTGCAATCGTTCGATCACCGGCATGATCATTTCGCTGGCGCGGGCCGCGCGCGTCGCGGCAAGCGTCACCACTGTCGCGGCGCGGGGAAGGGAGGAGGCGCTCATGAACGTTTGTGATCCTTGAAGAGGAAGGCGCCGCTGCTGTATTCGGCGCCCATCGGCAACGAGAGAAGGTTGGAGCTCGTTTGCGTGGCGGCGGGTCCGATGACGGAGGCGTGCGTTTTCTCGCCTTGATGAGGAAGCGCGTGGGTGGCGAAGAGACGCTTGGCGATCCCGAGCTCGCCGGATTTCGCGATTTGATGAGCGATCTGGTCGCCGAGCATGGATCGCCAGACGTCCCCGGCGGTTCCTTGTCCGAAGACGCCGGGCGCGTCCTTGGGCAACATCTCGCCGACGAAATTGTTGAGAAGCGTGGCTTCGAATTCGACTTCGGCGTTTTTCGCCTTTTGCGCGGCGAAGAGACCCTTGTTCAGGAGCCGCGCGCGCGCGGCGGGCAAGCCGGCCACGCTCGCGGGGGCCGGGGTCGACGCCTGCGCCGCCGTGTCGAGAGCCTTGGCGAAATCGTCGGACGCGGAAGAAGGCGCCGCCGCGCTCAGCGCGCTCAATCGCGCCGCCGCCGCCTCCGCCCGGGCGGGATCGGCGGCGTTCAGTACGTCGAGAACGATATCCGAAGGAGGATTGATGGCCACCAACGCGTCTCCCAAACGAGGGGTCCGTCGCGCCAGAGTTTGCCCAATCAGCCTTACGCCGAGCTTGACGGCTTGCCGTGCAGCGAGCGTTCGATGAGGTCGCCGAGGTCCTTGCGGTCCTTTTGCGCGCGATACTCGGCGTCTGCGCTTTCGACCAGGCGTTCGGCGAGTTTCGCCCGGGCGCCCTGGTCGCGGACGCGTTTGGATTGTGCTTGGTAGTCGGCTTTGGCGACGGCGATTTCTCGGCCGATCGAGCGAAGCCGTGTGGACGCCGCGGCCGCCGGCGCGCCATGCGCGATCGCGTCGCGATTGAGAACGTCGATCATCGCGCGCTCGGCCGCCTCGAGCGCCTGGCGCTGCTGATCGATCGCGGCGAGCCGCCAGACCGTGAGATCGTGCAGCTTTGACTGCAAATGCGAAATCTTCTCGAGTGAACTGAGCCGCTTTTTCATGGAGACTACCCCGACACGAGCCAGCTCGAAAAGTTCGACATGAACTCTCCGAGCATCGACTTGATGGTAAAGAAGAGCAGCGTCAGGCCGCCTGCGATAATGAAAGGCGCCGAAATGTAGAAGATCGCGATCTGCGGGGTCAGGCGGTTGATAATGCTGACCGCGAGATTGACGATGATCGCATAGAGGATGAAGGGCGAGCAGATGCGCAACGCCACGCGGAACGTCCCGACGAGAACTTCGCCGATGTGGCGGAGGGAGAAGCCGGCGTCGAAGGCGTTCGACGCGGGGATCGCCGTATAAGACGCGACAAGCCCGCGCAACACCTCCCAATGGAGGTCCAGCACGAAGATGAGAACCGTCGCCGTCATCGTCACGAACGTCGCCAGAGGCGGCAAAGCCTCGTTCTGCTCGATTTCGACGCCGAACGGATTGGAGAGGCCGAGGCCGGTCGCGCTGGCGACCGCCATCGTCTCGAGCGCGATCATGAAGATTCGCGCCATGAGGCCAATCGACCCGCCGACCAAAAGTTCGGCCCCGATTATCCGCAAAGCGGCAATCGGATCGTCGCTCAACGCCTGCAGGGGCAGCCGGCCGATCAGCAGCGGCGCCAGCGACAGCGTCGCGGCCAAGGCGATGAACAAGCGGACTTGCGTCGGGATCTGGGCGCTCGAAAATCCGGGCGCCAGCATGAGACAACCGCCGATGCGACAGAAAAGGACGAACACGCCCAGCGCCAGTTGGGGTCCAAGAACGCCATTGGGTCCGCCGATAAGATCCGCGACGTCGTTCATCACGAAACCGTGCCAAGGGATCTCACTTCGAAGCCCCGCGCGATCTCCAATTGCGAAAGGACGGGCAGAGTGGTGAACATTCTCTCGATGATCATACGCACGTAAGGCCGGGTCTCGGCAGTGGCGACGAGCGCGAAATGGTGGCCCTGATCCATACGGGATCGAATAGCGGACGACGCTTCGGCGCCGAATTGCTCCATCAATCTGGGATCGATGTCGAATTCGACCACGTCGCCCTTGCCGTCGCGCTTCAGGCTCTGATGGAAGACGAGGTCCCAGCGATTGCCGAGCCGCAGCACTTTGAGCGCGCTGTGGTCGAGAAGGTCGCCGCAAATCTGCTGCGCGATCCGCATTCGCACATGCTCAGCGATTTGCTCGGGTCGGCGCGCATGAGGCGCGATCTCGGCGATTGCCTCCAGAATGAGATGCAAGTTGCGGATCGAGACGCGCTCGGCCAGGAGCAGCTTCAGCACCGCTTGCAGACCCGAGTGGGAGATCTGCGATGGAATGATTTCGTCGATCAGGCGCTTGTATTCCGGATCGAGCCGATCGATCAGGGCGCGCATGTCCTTGTAGGAGAGAAGCTGGGCCAGATTGTTGCGGATCACCTCGCTGAGATGGGTGAGCAGCACCGAGATCGGATCGACCGTCTTGAAGCCTTCGCGCTTGGCGTGGGCGACGAAAGCCTCGGATATGGCGATCGCTTTCAGGCCGAAGGCGGGCTCGCGCACTTCTTCGCCCGGCACGCTCGGCCGCTTGCCGTCTCCAATGATGACCAGGTACTCGCTCAGGCGCAGCTCCTGAGTCGCCACGATCGTGCCGTGAATGCGAATTTGATAAGTCTTCGCCGGCGCCTTGATATCGTCGGTAAGCTTGATGTCGGGGACGACGAAGCCGTATTGACGGGCGAATTTGCGGCGCATCTTGGCGACCCGCGAACCGATCTCCTGGTGCGAGGCGAGGAGCTTCGTTGTCAGCTCCTTGCTCAGGCATAGTTCGACTTCTGGCGCCTTCAGTTGCTCCTTGATCGAGGATTTGGCTTCGGCGCGCGCTTTTTCGTCGCTTGCCGCCTGAACGGCGGCGACGGCGGCGCGCTCCTTGGCGATTCGCTGCGGGATCGCGACGCCCGCGAAGGCCATCAGGCCGCCGAGCAGGGCGAAAGGCAGAAAGGGCAAGCCCGGTATGACGCCGAGGATGAACATCAAAAGAGCGGCGAGAAACAGCGCGGAAGGATAGTTGCTCAACTGGCCGAGCACGGCTTTTTCGGCCGAACCTCGCGTGCCGCCCTTGGCCACCAGCATGCCGGCGGCGAGTGAGATGATCAGCGCCGGGATTTGCGAAACGAGGCCGTCGCCGACCGACAATTTGGTGAAGATGTCTGCGGCGCTGGCGAGGGTGAGCCCGTGCCGGGTCACGCCGATGACGATGCCGCCGAAAATATTGACGGCGAGAATGATCAGACCGGCGATTGCGTCGCCACGGACGAATTTCGACGCGCCGTCCATCGAGCCGAAGAAGGAGCTTTCCTCTTCAAGCTCGCGGCGGCGGGCCTGGGCGACCTTGTCGTCGATGAGGCCGGCGTTGAGGTCGGCGTCGATCGCCATCTGCTTGCCGGGAATGGCGTCCAGCGTAAACCTCGCGCCAACCTCCGCAATACGGGTCGCGCCCTTGGTGATGACCAGAAAATTGATCGTCACGAGGATGAGAAAGACGATGATGCCGATGACGAAATCGCCGCCCATCACGAGATTGGCGAAGCCGCCGATGATATAACCCGCGGCCGTCATGCCCTGCGCGCCATGCGCAAGGATTAGGCGTGTCGTCGAGATATTGAGCGCGAGCCGCAGGATCGTGGCGACCAGAAGCACGGTCGGGAAGGCGGAGAACTCCAACGGCTTCTGAATCCACAAGGCGACCATCAGGATGAGAACGGACAGCGCGATCGAAAGCGCCAGGCCGAGGTCGATGCAGAAGGCGGGAACCGGAAGAAAGAAGACACAAAGGATGAGAACGATCGCGATGGCGAAGCCGACATCCTTGCCGCCGCTTCGCCCAATTGGCGCCGGCGCAGCTATCGTCGAGATCGCCATTCGCGTTTCCTTCTCCTCGCGCAAGGAGAGTGCCCGCCTAAGCTTGCGCGAGTCTCGCCAGCCCCACGCGCGGGAACGCTATTGGCCGAAGCCTTTTTCGATGCGGCTGTAGACGCCCTCGGTGAAGGCGTAGAATTGAGCGCCGATGAAGGGCGCCGTCAGGCTGACCATGACGAAGATGACGATGATTTTAGGCACGAAGGTGAGGGTCATTTCCTGCACCTGGGTCAACGCCTGCATGAGCGCAATCACAATGCCGACCGCCATTGCGGCGCCGACGGCTGGGCCGGCGCCGAGAATAATCGTCCAGATCGCAGATTGAACGAGATCGAGCGCGTCGGCTTCGTTCATTGCGTCCCGACCGTGACGCCATTGGCGAGAGAAATCGTCGAACCGTTGGTCAGGACCGCCGTGGAGCCGGAGCTCGCGACGTTGACGGAGGCGACCTGGCCCTTCGTCGTTCCGTCAGACGAGGTGATGGTCTGGCCGATCAATTGCTCGGCTTGCGACAGCGAGGTCGCGGTCAGCAGCGAGGAGAGCGTCGTATTGGTCTGCACCGCTTGGCCGACTTCCGAGACCGTCGCGAGCTGTGAGACCATCTGCGTCGGGTCCATCGGCTGCGTCGGATCCTGATTCTTCATCTCCGTGATCAGCAGGGTGAGGAAAGAATTGTAATTCAGCGACGGCGTCGCATTGGCCGACGTCGCGGAACTCGACGCCGGCGCGGCGGCGCTCGAAATAGGGGTCGTTGCAGCTATGCTCATGGGCCTGTCCTTTCAGGCGGCGTGGGGAGCGGCGGCTTCGGCGCTGGGAAACACCACCGTCTGCTCAAGGGGAAAGAGCCCGCGCAGCGTCTTCATCGCGTCGAAGCAGCGCGAGCGTTTGATCATTTCGTCGACCGTTTTCAGGCCGGCCAGGATTTCCCGGGTCTCGAAGGTTCCGGAAGCCGCGTCGACGAGCTTTTGCGACAGCGCCATCGCGCCAGGCGTCGCCGACGGGTCCATCAGCATGATCTGGACGACGAAGTAGATTTGCTTGAGCGGCGTCGTCGCCTCATGCGCCTGCATGACATGCGTTTCGAGAAGGAACGTCACGTCGTTGAGCAATTCGATCGACACCTTGCGGTCGACGCGAATGACGGCGCCGTTGATATAGAGTTTTTCGTCCGCGCGAAGCGAGATATTCATGTTCGCCTCAGGTCAATCCGTCTCGAATGATTTCGTTGATCTCGATCATTGGCGTCAGGTCTTTTGTCTTGCCGGTGCGAATGCGCTCGATCTCCTTGTTGATCCAGATGCCGATCGAGATCAGCCCGGCCCGCAATTGCTCCGGAAGCTCGTTCTCGGGATGGCTGAGATCCTCCATGAAGATCGACCACAATCGCCGTAGATAGAAGAGGGCGTCGACGACTTCGCGCGTCCCCGGCCCCTTTTCCTGCGCTGTGCGCAGGAGCTGGATCGCGCGATCCATCGCCTGATGCTCTCTTGCCCGCACTTCGCGTGGCGATTCGTCGACGACTTCGGCGTAGGAGAATTGATACATCTCTGATCCTGAAGGCTATGCGGGGAGGTATTTCGCGAGGCTGAGCTGCTGCAACTGGGCGGTCAATTGATAGGCGGTCTGGATTTGCGTGGTGAGGGCGTTGACTTGGGTCGCCACCTGATATTGATCGACGTTGTCGAGATTGCCGATCTGGGTCTGCAGAATCGTCATCTGCGAGGACATGGACTTGTTGGCGTCGGTGATTTGCGATTGGGCCGTGCCGATGACGGCTTCGGTCTGGGTCAGCGAGGTCAGCGCGTTGCTGACGAGTGAGGAGGCCGTCGTCGCGACGGCTTGTTGTGCTGACTGGCTCAGCTGCGAGCCGCCGAATTCGCTGAGCATCGCATAGGCTTCGGCCAGTTGCTGAAACCCGGGCTGATTGGCGTTGGCGGAAGTCGCGATCGTCTGGCCCGGCGCGATATCGGCGGTAGTGTTGACACTCGAAGCGGAGGACCAGGCGCTGGTCCACGACGTACCCTGGAAAAGGTTCGAGAAGGTCGAGTTGAGGAAAGTCTGTAGACTGCCGGCGGAAATCGAGGCGGCGGCGGGATCCGTTGGGCTGACGCCGAAGGCGGTCATGAACGCCTGGTCGATGGCGGTCTTGGCGGCGGAGGGCGTCGACGAGAAATAATCGGCGATCGGCGGGACGCTGGAATTGATCCCGCCGAAGACATATTGTCCGTTGGACGCCGTGTTCGTGCTCGCGATGAACGATTGCAACGCGTTCGCCCCGAGGGTCTGCAGCGTCGCGGTGGAGCCCGAGGCTGGCGACCATTCGATCAAACTCTGCAAGGCGTTTTGCGCGTCGCTGCGAAGCGAATCGAGCGCCGTCTGCGTGGTCGAGAGATTTGTCGAGATGATATTGTTCGAATTGCTAAGGGTTTGCAGCAGGCCGTTCTGATTCTTGAGCGACAGCTCGTAGCCCGACTGGTCGCCGAGCTGCAGTCCAAGATCGGCGTATTGACCGGTGGAGGCTTCCGTGTCGGCGATGGCGAGCTGACTCTGCGACTGCGTGACCGCGAGGTTCAGCGCCGACGTCAGATATTGTGTCGAGATGTTGCTTACGGTCATGCCGGAATTGCCGCGATCAAGTCGTTGAACATCGTGGTGACGGTCGAAAGGAGCTTGGCGGAGGTCGTATAGGTATTTTCAAGGTTCAGCATGTTGGTCATCTCGGTATCGAGATTGACCCCGGTGGCGTTCGAGAGCGCGCCCGTCGCCTGGGTGACGAGCGAACTCTGATAGGCCGCTTGATCGCTGGCCTGTTGATTCTGGCCTTGCAGCCAACTCACCGAGGCGTTGGCGTAATCGGAGAGGCTGTCGCTTGCGACGAGGCCCGCGGCGGGGTCGAACGATTGCGTCGCGTTGATATCCGAAACCAGCTGGGCGATGCGTCCGGTATAGCTCGCCGCCCCGGTGGAGTTGTACGTATAGACGCTGTCGCCGGTTGTGCTGACGTAGATGTCGGTCGGATCGGCGATGGCGCCGTCGCGGAGCAGATCGACGTTCCCCCCTTGGGAAGGGTCGACGCTTGGATTGACCTTGATGAGCGTGGCGAGTCCTGTGGCGCTCGAAGGCATCCCGGTCGCGCCGGCGTAGGTGAAGAGGCCGGGAAGGCTGGACGGTGGCGTCGGCGACGCGGCCGCCGCGGAAGATTGAGGGCTCTCGGCGAAGGCGTTGATGACGCCGTTCGCGATCTGGTCAAGCTGGGCCTGATATTCAGGAGCGACCGTGTCGCGAAGCGCGGCCAGACCAGCAAGCGCGCCCGATTGGATCGCCATCGGGGAGTTCGGGCCGGTAATCGGCACGCCGTCGACCATGACGGGCGCGCCGCTGGTGCCGGCGGCCAATGTCGCTGTCGGCTGGAAGGAGACGTCGCGAGGCGTTCCTTGGAACAAAGTGACGCCGCTATCGGTGTAGATGGACATCGAACCGTTCGAACTCGTCACGGTCGATATGCCGAGCTGCTGGGAAAGCTGAGTGAGAATGGTGTCGCGCGAGTCCTCGGCGTTGGTCACATCGGCGCCGGCTTGCAGACCGCCGACGATCGTATTGTTGACTTGCGTGAATTGATTGAGCAACGAGTTGATGGTGGAGACCGCCGAGGCCATGCCGGAATCGGCTTGCGATCGGACCTGCTGCACCGTTGCGGAAGCGCTGTTGAGCGAGGCGGCGAGATTGTCGGCCGCGCTCACCACCGCGTCGCCGGCCGATTGGCTGTTCGGCGAAGTTTGATAGGTTTCGAGCGCATTCTGCAAGTTCGAGAGCATGGCCGAAGGCGATTGCCCGTTCTGCGTCGAACCCGACGTTGACGAAGCCGAAGAACTGTCGCTGACCGTCTGGGCGAGTGTCGTCAGTCCGTTCGACAACGCCTTTTGGCTCGCGGCCTGCGAGGTCGAAGTTAGAACCTGATCGAGAAGCGCGCTGTCGGCGGCTCTGCTGATCGAGGCGACTTCGACGCCGCCATAGGAAGTGGTCGCGACATTCGCCGTTTTGGCGGAATAACCGGGCGTATTCGCATTAGCGATGTTGGCGGAGATGACAGCCGTCTGCGCCGCGTTCGCGACGAACGAGGAACTGATTATGTTGAACGCTGACGACAGGCTCATAAGCCGATCCTTAAGCGATCGCCGACGGCGGTGCTCACGGTTTCAAATTGTTAAGGACGTCGAGAATGGTGGCGCCTGTCTGGAACGCTTTTGAATTGGCCTCGTAGGCGCTCTGCGCTTGGATCATCTGGGTCAATTCGGTGGCGAGATCGACGGTAGAGCTTTCCAGCGATGACGATTCGATCGCGCCGAGCCCCCCCGATCCCGCTGTGCCGACCATTACCGGGCCGGACGCGAAGTTCGCCTGAAAGGCGTTGCCGCTGACCGAGGTCAAATTGTCGGGGCTCGGGACATTGGCGAGCGGGATTTGATAGCCTGCGACCGTTTGACCATTGCTGAACTGGAAGGACAAAGTACCATTGGGGCTGATGGTGAGGCCGGTCACGCTGCTTGGCGCGTTGCCGTTAACCTGCGCCGCGCTGACATTGTAGGCGCCGGCGAGTTGTGTTGTGCCGCCGAGGTTGAGGCTCAGCGCCTGCCCATTTGGGACCGGAATCGACAACGGCGAGCCAGCGGTCAACTGACCTGTCGACGGATCGAAGGTCAGCGTTTGTGTGGCCAGCGGCCCCGCCGAATAAGGAAACCCCCCGCCGGGCGCCGCGGTTGAAGCGTCAAAGGCATCGACCTCCCAGGTGTTCGGACCGGTGTTGCTCATGTAGAGATCGATGGTTTGAGACCCGCCGAGATTGTTGTAGGCGACGAGGGAGGTCTTCTCCGTATATTGGGATGTCGCGGTATTCGCGGATGGCAGATTGGCGGCCGCCACCGCGCTGGCCGTCGCCGGTAGATTGGCGGTGAAAG
This sequence comes from Roseiarcus sp., assembly GCA_035939375.1. GTDB lineage: Bacteria > Pseudomonadota > Alphaproteobacteria > Rhizobiales > Beijerinckiaceae > Roseiarcus. The sequence continues at coordinate 5,157 of DASZFX010000276.1, read as the reverse complement.
TTCCTGTGGTCGACGGCGTCGCCACCTCGCCCGCTTGGTCGACATTGACAATCTGCGTGCCGCTCAGCGAGTTGGCGGCGATATTGGCAGGACCGTTCTGGATATTGTAGCCCATCAAGTAATAGCCAGCGGAATTGACGAGATTTCCCGAGGCGTCCGGCACGAAGGAGCCGTCTCGAGTCAGAAAGTCCTCGCCCGACGCGTTCGATACGACGAAGAAGCCGGCGCCTTGCACGGCAAGGTCCGTCACTGCGGATTGGCCGCTCACCACGATGCCTTGCATCGAATTGAGCGACATCGTGGTGGTTTGGACGCCGGCGGCGTCATAGGAAGCCGACGAGGTCTGATCGACCAGCGCCTGAAAATTCGTTTGCGAATTCTTGTAGCCGGTGGTGTTGGCGTTGGCGATGTTTTGGGAAATGGATGAAAGCCAGGTCGTATCGGCGTTCATGCCAGATACCGCGGCGCCCATAATGCTCATCGACGGATCCTCGAGGATGTCCTATTCGAAGATAGCATCGTGACCCTTGCGCGAAGCTGATGGGTCTTGGGCGGCGGCTCGGCGGACGCTGCTTGTAACGAACCGCCAACGCGAAGCGTCCAGCCTTCGGCTGGACGCGCGGCAAGGTCAACTCCAAGATCGATACATGTTCGGGAAGCGGCGCGAAACAAGACTAACGAACGGTTAAGCGCTACGCCCTAAGAGGCGGCGCCGACCAACGCGTAAGGCGAGACGGCAGGCATCCGCTGCGTCCTGAGCTGCGACACATTCGTCTCGATCGCTTCGGCGATCGCCATGGCGATCCGGGATTGCGCCGCATCCGAGATCGGCATTACCTCGGCGACCGATCGCTGGTTCGGTCCCGTCAAGTCCTTCGCGGGCGTCGCCGCGGGACGACAGGCCTCCGGCTTGGCGGCATCGTAGATTTCGGAAATCTCCTGGATCGTCCGATCAATCACTGCAATCGCGCGATATTCCGGCACGTGCATGAGCTGCTCGTTCAATCGTCCGCGAAAAGCGCGGAGCGCTTGGAGGCCTTCCTGCGTCATTTCAAATCCCCTGGTTAGTAAGGCGCCGTTTGTTCTTAAGAGATTCGGCTGGCGCGAAACTGGAGTCGGCTCGCCTGCGCAAGGGATTGGCAAGGTTTGGCTGCGACAAAGCCGTGGGATCGAATTTCGGCCTCGCCGCGCGCCGCGTTTGCGAGGCGCGGCCTCGCCGTCTTGGAATTTGTCGCGCTGGGACAATGCATCGTGACGATCATTCTGGAAGGCGTTCGGCGCGACGACAGCGCCAACATGCTCCACGCCTCGGCGAGCGCCCTGGCGCGCGAGGGCCGCGTCGCCTATCGCGTGACCATCGTCCCGCCGAGCCGCGGGCGCGACGACAAAAGGACCAGCGAGCGTCGGCGAAGCCGCCTTCGCTCCGCCAAGCTCCTCGATTCGAACAATCGGTTTCTCTGCGAATGTCTCGTGCGCGATCGTTCGAGCACCGGCCTGCGCCTGACGCTGGTGAAGGCCGTCGGCCTGCCGAACCGTTGCCGCCTCTTCGACGACGAGACTGGCGAAGTAAGCGTTGTTGTGATCGTTTGGCGCCGGGAATCGACGGTTGGCGCGCGCTATTGCGCGACCGTCGGACCGGCTGCGCTCTCCAGGGCCAAGCGGGCGGCGCTGCGCGGGCGCTACTACGCGATTCCCGACTGACGCGCCGCCTTAAAGCTAGGCGTAGGACTTCTCCTCGACGACCGCTGAATTGAACAGAAGGTTGATCTCGCGCTTGAGCGCCGCGCGCTTGTCATTCGTCTGATAGACGCCGCGGGCCAGCGCGATGAAGCGTTCGCCGAAATCTCCGTTCTTTTCGCAAAGGCGAATGTCGTCCTCGATGTCCCAAAGCTGCGCGTTGATTGCCGCAAGATCGTGCTTCAACACGTCGAGCCGGGCATTGGCGATTCCCTCGCGGTGCCGGCTCTTCTCCAAAAGCGCAAGCTCGTTGCGGATATTGCGCAACTTGTTCTCATCGGAAATGCGCTGCGCCTTGATTTCGAGGATCGTGATCTTATCGATGAGCTCGCCGATCGCGCTCGGAACGGCGATCGCGCGCCGCGCCTCGGCCATGGGTGCGACGCAGGCGGCCATCGCCTCGAACACCTGGCGCCACCCGCCGTGTTCACACTGGCGAAAAAGCCGCATCGTCGGGTACCATGGCGAATCTTCGCGCCCGCGAAGCCATCGCCACTCCGCATCTTTCTTCAGCGCTACCCAGCATGGGCGTCCGAGCGCGCCGGCGAGATGAGCGACGGATGTGTCGCACGTGATGACGAGATCGAGCGCCATCATCGCAGCGGCCGTGTCGATAAAGGCGTCCGGGCCGGAATCGAAATCCTCGCCATGCGTCTCGACGCGCATGGTCGCGGGCAGGGCGGCGATTTGCTCCGCGCCGAAACCCTTTTGCAGCGAGATGAGACGGACATTGGGCAAGGCGGCGAGCGGCGCAAAAGACGTCAGCGGCATCGAGCGCGCCATATCGGCTTCCGGATTGGGATTGCCCTGCCAGACGATCCCTATCTTGAACCCGGCCTGGCCGATCCTTGCGGCCCATTTGTCCTTCAGCGCCGGTTCGGCGTGAAGATAGGGGATTGGCGTCGGCACAGTGTCGAGGCGGGTCCCGAAGGCGCGCGGCAGACTGCTGATCGCGATCTGCGCCGCGTAGGTTTCCTCTCCGATCTCGCTCACCAAACGCACGCCCGGAAATGACGAGAATAGGCGGTGCAGCGAGCGCGGGCAGAGAAGCGTTACGGCGACGCCCGATTGGGCCATCATCCCGACATAACGGTAAAACTGTATTGTATCGCCGAGACCATGATCCTTCATCACCAGAACGCGCGAGCCTTCGGTCAAGGCGCCGGACCAGATCGGGAAGCGCACGCCCAAGGCCTCCTTCAAGGATTTCCCGTTGAGCCAACGGGCTTCGTACCCCTCCCAGCCGCGCTCGAAATCGCCCAGCGAAAGATAGAGGCACCCCTTGCCGCCGATCGCGCCGTTGCTGCCGAGGCGCTCGGCCCCTTCGAAGGCGACGAGGGCTTCGTCCAGCCGGTCGAGCGCCCGCAGCGCCAGCGCCTCGCCGCACCAGGCTGCCGAAAAATCCGGCTTGAGCTCCTTGGCCCGGCTATAGAAGGAGAGCGCCTCCTCGGCGCGGTCGAGCTTCAGCAGCGCATTGCCAAGATTGAGCGCCGCTTCCGGGAAATTGGGGCGAAGTTGCAGCGCCTTGCACGCCGCCGCCGCTGATTCTTTCATTTCGCCGAGCTCTCGCAGCGCGCCGGCATGGGCGTTCCAGCCGTCAGCGTCCTCCGGCGCGAGCGCGACCACTTGACCGAACGCGGCGGCCGCCTCGCCGAAACGGCCGAGATCGAAGAGTAGCTTCCCGGAGTTGGACCAGGCGACGGTGAAATCGCCCTTTAGCCTTAGCGCCCGATCATAGAAGCGCAACGCCGCGTCGGTCTTGCCATGCTCCCTGAGAATAAAAGCGCCCATGCAGAGCGCTTCCGGAAAATCGGGGTTCTCGCGCAAGGCGGCGTCGAGCTGCGCGACAGCCTCTTGCCGGCGGCCCGCGTTCCACAGCGCTGCGCCGCGCGCGTAAAAAATTTCCGCTGCGGATTCGCTCGCAACCGGCACGCGCTAATCCTTCTTGCTCGGGAGCGCGCGAATCGCAACAAGCTGAGCCAACAGCTTCATGGCGGCAGCTTTCCCCGGCGCGAGAGACCTGCGCCTCACGCTTCTAAGATCAGGAAACGACGCGAGGCTTGCGCGAGACTGGCGTCCGCTCGAGGCTCGGTCGGCGCTTAACCGCCGAGTTTAAAGCTTTGCAATGTTTGTAGGAAACTGTTGCTGAAAAGCGGCGTCGGCGAATTGCCGTTCAGAGCCTGGCTGATCGACTGGCCGTTCGTTGTGATGACCCCCGACAGAATCGACGAAGCCGCCAAGCCGGCCGCCGACGGCGGGCTGTTGCCGCCAGCGACAGTCAACGGCGTCGCGCCGGATGTCGGCCCGTAGTCGAGATCGTACATCGCCGTGAAGCGCTCGACCAATTGCTGGACCTTCTTGGGGTCTTGCAGCTCGGAGATCGGCAAGACCTTTGAAATCTGCGCGGCTTGTTGATCGATGTTCGATGCGCTCGCATGCGGCGATATTCCAAAGATCGTCTGCACGACCTCGAGCAAATTCTTGTCCGCCAGGATGCCATAGGCGTTGGTGACGGTCGGCGCGACGCGTCGAAAATAGAGCGCAAGCTGCACGCCGGGATCTTGCCCGCCCTGGTCGCTCTCCATTTGCTGCTCGACGTAATTGTTGGTCGTGGTCTGGATCGCGCTGGAGGTCGAGATCGATGCGGCGCCGGCGCCGGCGAAATTGAAGGCTTGGGCGAAGGCGCGCCACCGGCTGTCGTTCAGCGTATTGGCGAGGCTTTTGGGATTGCTGACGCCGCCTTGAAGAACTTGCGTGATCAAGGCTTTCGAATTGATCTGGTCGCCGAGCCCATAGGCGTCGAGCGCAAAGGACAGTAGTCGGTAGTTGCCGACGAAGTCCGAGATCGAGGCGACTTTGCCGATATTGGCGGCATAATAGGCGCTGGCGGTCTTCACCGCCGGTTCATCGGCGGTCATGGTCTGATATCGCGAAAGGTTGTTCTCGACCTGGAGATAGGCCGCAGTCGTGGTGGTCACTTTTTATGGCCCGTTTCGCAATCGCGCAGCCGGTCGTCAGCCCCCAAGTGGGACTTGAGGCGCTCAGACGAGGAATACCCAAAGATCGTTATCGATTTCTTAAGACTTGGCCGCCGCCGGCCCCGCGGTCCGTCCTGCGAACGTCGCTGAGGATTCAAGGACCACGCCCCAAGGCCGGGTTCGGCGTCGCGCCGAGCGCGCTTAGCCGCGCCCCTTCGCCTTGCGGCCGAGCTCGGCGAGATAGGCCCAACTGAATATGCCGGTCGAATGGCCGTCGTCGAAGGTCGGGCGGATGGCGTAGTTGCCGATGGGCTCGATCGCCGTGATGCGCGTTTGCCGGACGCCGACGAGCTTTTCGCGTTCGGCGTCGGAGAGGCGTTTGGCTTCGACGCTCGGGGTCATCTTGCGCAAATAGGGGCTGGGAAGCGCAAAGCTCTCGCCC
>DASZFX010000275.1:0-11203 GCA_035939375.1 Roseiarcus sp. | reverse complement strand
CACCAGCCGAAGAGCCACAGCGCGATCATCAGCATCACCGCGGCGGCGTCGCGGCGGTAGAAGAAGGCGATGATTCCGCGCTTGCCGAGGCCGCGCGCCTGCACATTCACGCCGCGCGTCTGGGCGCCGGCAAGGGCGATCCCGCCCAGGTCCGGGATCGGCGGCGACGGGCGGCGGCGAAGCCACGCCCAAAGGCGCGGGATGATCCGGCGGCGCACCAACCAGGGCTCGATCAGAACGGCGATGATGAGGATGACGCCAAGGAAAGCCGGCACAGCGCCGGGCGGCAATTGCGCGACCGCCGCGACCGTCGCCGTCTCGCCGCCGCCGAGATCGATCGTCCGGGTGATCGGAACGCCTTCGCGCAGGACCTTGTCGATGAGCCCGACGAAAATCGCGCCGAGGCAGGAGCCGATCACCCGGCCGCGTCCGCCGAAAATCGCCGCGCCGCCGACGATCACCGAGGCGATCACAATGAGTTCGGCGCCGATGCCGAATTGCGGATCGGCGTCCTTGCTCTGCGCGAGATTCATCAGGCCGGCGATCACCGCGCAGAGCGAGGAGAGCACATAAGAGCGCAGGCGCACGAAACGTGTGTTGACGCCCGCATAGCGGGCCGCCTGCTCGTTGCCGCCGGTCGCATAGGTGGTCCAGCCGATCGACGTATAGGCGAGGGTCACCGCGCCGATCGCAGCGATGATCGCGAAAGCGACGATTTGATTGTTGAAGCCGAAGGCGTTGATCTCGCCGAGACGGAAGAAGTCGGCGAAGCCTTGCGCCTTGATCTCAAAGGCGATGTTCTTGCCGCCGGTGAGGCCGAGGATAATGCCGCGACCGATGAACAACATGGTCAAGGTCGCGATGAAGGCCGGCACTTCGAGAACGGTGACGAAGAAGCCGTTGATGAGGCCGATGACGAGCCCGAGCACGAGGCACCAGATCACGGCCGTCGAAAGGTCGAGATCGAAATAGCTCGGCGCAAACAGCATGCCGAAGAACGTGGCCGTCAGGCCGAAGGTCGAGCCGACGGAAAGATCAAGCTCCTTGTTGACCAGCACGAATGTCATGCCGACCGCCATCACGCCGTAGCGCGAGGCGTCGCGCAACACGGAGAAGAGAGCGTCGGTCGACCCGAAGAAAGCAGGATTGAGATAGAGCCCGCCGGCGTAGAGCAGGCCCATGACGACAAGGAGGCCGACCTCCCAACCGCCGAAGAACAGCGGCGCCGCGCGACCGATCTCCCTGTTGCCTGCGGCGTTGGCCGCTTCGCTCATGGATTTGTCCGTCAACCCGGTATCGGAAGGGAAGGCGAGGGGCTCTCGAGCGCCCCTCGCGCCGATGCGACGAAACGCTCAGTTCTCGAAGCGCTTGCCGACCTTTTCGACGTTCTCCTTGGTCACGAGCTGGGCGCGCGTATCGAGATTGGCCGCGGCGATGTTGCGGTCGATCTGGAGATAGAGCTGCACCACCGGATAGAAGCCCTGCAGGAAGGGCTGCTGGCCGAGCGAGCCCATCAGCGCGCCGGTCTTGATCTGCTCGAGTTGCTTGGGTCCGAGATCGAAGCCATAGGCGCAGATCTTGCCGTTCAGCTTCAATTGCGAGATCGCATCGCCGATCGCCGGCGTGACGCCGCCGTTCGGTCCGAACAAGCCGACCACGTCCTTGCGGCTTTCGATGAGTTGCACGATCGGGCCCGCGGTGATGTCGGTGCCGACGTCGACGCCGATATTGTTCGGGCCGGCGTCCACCTTGAAGTCCTGCAGGCGGTTGGCGGCCTTGAGCGCTTTCACAGTCGCCTGGAAGGCGGCGGTGACGCGGTTGTTCACTTCGATATTGCCGACCGGCACGGTATTTGGGAACAGGATCGAGCCGCTTTTGACATTGTTCTTCAAAAGGCATTTCACGATCGCCTCGCCGCCGATCGCCGCCGCCGAAGCATCCTGGCCGGTATGGCTGATGTTGCTGCGGTCGTAGATCGTTCCGTCGAAGGAATTGGTCGTGGCGACCACGACGCCGCGATCCTCGAGCTTCTTGACGATGTCATTATAGGCGCCGACCTGCGGCGTCGTCATGATCACGCCATTGATCGTCGGATCATTGACGATCTGATTGAGGATCTGGATTTCGCGCGGTATGTCGTCGACCGCCGCCTCCGAACCGAGCTTGATCAGATTGATGCCGAAGGCGTTGGCGGCGACTTGCGCGCCGACGTAAACGGGATCGAAGAAGCCGTTGCCGGCGGTATGGGTGATGATCGCGAAGGTCAGCGGCTTGCCGTCCTTCTTGGTGGCGGGCGATTCCTTGGCGGCGTCTTCGAACGAATAGCCGCCGACCGCTTTACTAATCGCGCCGGATTGCGCGAAAGCGCCTGAGCCCCAAAGACAAGCCGCCGTCGCCATGACGGCGAGGCCAAGAACATTCCTCATCGATAGTCCTCCCGATTGCGCTGATCCTCGCGCCCGTCGCCGGTCCGGCCGCGGGACGCTGAGGACCACAAGCCTTTAGAATAGGCCGCGCCCCGTTGAGGTTGATCCCTCCGGGGCGGTCGGCACGGTAGCCGGCAATCGGGGCCTCGTGAAGCGATTTGTAGCCCAGGGCGACGCCTGGGCTTGCCCGGCGGCTTTTCTTTGATTTGTCGGTAAGTGCTGCGCCTTATGCGGGATTGTCCGCTCTCGCCGCGCTTGCTATTGGCACTCTCGCGTCATTTTGCTCGCGTGGGTCGAGAGGCGTTCGCTGCTCGGCGCGAAGACGAGCGTTTTTTAATGCGATGGCTGAGCGCCGATCAGGAGGCAAGTTCAATGGCCGATTTGAAAATCACCGCCGGCCCTTTCGTCTTTGACGCGAGGCTGGAGACGAAGGACGCGCCCAAGACTTGCGCCTCCTTCCTCAGCCGGTTGCCCTTCGAGAGCCATGTCGTTCATGTCCGCTGGAGCGGCGAGGGCGTATGGATTCCGCTCGGCGATATGGACTTCAAGGTGGGCTATGAGAACCACACCAGCTATCCGGCGCCGGGTCACATCGTTCTCTATCCCGGCGGCATCAGCGAGACGGAAATCCTGCTCGCCTATGGCGGCGTGCATTTCGCCTGCAAGATGGGCCAGCTCGCCGGCAACCATTTCATCACGATCACATCCGGATTGGAGAACCTCGCCAAACTCGGCAAGATGACGCTGTGGGAGGGCGCGCAGAAGATCAAGTTCGAGAAGGCGTAAGGCGCCGAGGCGAGAGGCGCTCGCGGCGCGAGGCGTCGGCCGGCCGGCCAAGGCCTCTTCGACGGTCGGAATGCGAGCGCGCGAAGGAAACATGAAAATCCTCGTCACCGGAAGCGCCGGCCATCTGGGCGAGGCGCTGGTCCGCTCCCTGAATGGCGCGGGGCACGACGTCATCGGCCTCGATATTCGCGCCTCGCCGTTCACTTCGCATGTTGGATCGATCGGCGATCGCGCTTTCGTCGCAGGCTGCATGCGCGGCGCCGAGGCGGTGCTTCACGCGGCGACGTTGCACAAGCCGCATGTGGCGACGCACAGCCGGCAGGACTTTATCGACGTCAATATTGGAGGAACGCTCAACCTGCTCGAGGAAGCCGTTGCGGCGGGCGTCAGGTCCTTCGTCTTTACTTCGACGACCAGCGTCTTCGGCGACGCGCTCGCGCCGCCCGCCGGCGCGCCGGCGGCTTGGGTGACCGAGGAGGTCGCGCCTGTCGCGAAGAATATCTATGGCGTGACCAAGGCCGCGGCAGAGGACCTATGCCGATTGTTCCATCGCAATCATCTGCTTGCCTGCATCGTGCTGCGGACCTCGCGTTTCTTTCCCGAAGGGGACGATGACAAAGATGTGCGCGCGGCCTTCGCCGACGACAACGTCAAGGCGAATGAATTTCTCTACCGTCGCGTCGACATCGAGGACGTCGTCAGCGCGCATGTGTCGGCCATGCAGCGCGCGCCCGCGATCGGCTTCGGCAAATATATCGTCAGCGCGACGACGCCCTTCCTTCGAGAGGACCTCCAGGAGCTGCGCGTCGATGCGCCGGCGGTCGTGCGGCGGCGTGCGCCGGGCTACGAGGCCGAGTATCGGCGGCGCGGCTGGACGATGTTCGCAAGCATCGGACGCGTCTATGTCAACGAACGGGCTCGCCTGGATCTTGGCTGGCGCCCGCTTCATGATTTTCGCTCGATCATCGATCGTTTGCGCTTTGGCGACGACCTCATGAGCCCGCTTGCCCGCGCGATCGGATCCAAGGGCTATCATGCGCAAAACTTCGCCGAAGGGCCTTATCCGGTCGAATAGACCGCTCTTGGCGTTTCGTGCGCTTAAGGCGCGCCTTTCCGGTCTTCTCCGAAGACGCGTCGCGGCTCCTGCCACAAACTGACGGCCTTGCCGCTTAGCCTCCTTTTTCGAAAGGAGGCGGAAGATGGACAAATATTGGATCGTCGTGGCTGCGGCCGAACATGTGCGGCGCGGACTGTCGGGCGGTTTCGTGCAAGCCTGTCACGGCAAGGCGGGGCCGCTCAAGCGCATGAAGCCCGGAGACGGGATCGTGTGCTATTCGCCGACCGTGACATTTCGCGGCGCCGACCGTTTGCAAGCTTTCACCGCCATTGGTTGGTTGAGCGAGCGCGAGCCCTATGTCGCCGAGATGGGTGAGGGTTTCCGTCCCGCGCGGCGCGATGTCTCCTGGGCGAAGGCCAAACCAGCGCCGGTCGCGCCGCTGATCGCCGCCTTGGACTTCACCGCGGGCGTCGGCAATTGGGGCTACCGGCTCCGCTTCGGCGTGCTGGAGATCGGCGAACCGGACTTTCGACGGATCGCGGCGGCTATGTCCGCCGAGACGCCGGTCGCGGCTGCGGCGCGAGCGAAGGCCGGCGTCGCTTTGCCCGGCTAGGCCGCCTGGGCCTCGACGACTTTCGCCAGGGACGGCGGCAGCGAGCGCGCGTCTTCCTTCAAAAAGCGCAGCAGCTTTTTCTCCGCGGCCGTGAGATTTCCCTCGCGGGTGAGATGGGCGAGCACCCAATCGCCGTCGGCGACGCCGATGTCGCTCCTGCGGACGATCTCGTCGCGGTCTGCAGCGTTCTCTTTCTGCAGACGCGAAGCTTCCGCCTCATAGGCGCGTTGTTCGCCGGTCTTGCCGAGATGAAAGAGGCCGCCGAGGAAGCCGCCGAACGACGGCGCTTTCTCATCGAGCCATTGCTCTTTCGCACGCTCCTCGGCGACGCTCGGCGTCCAGTGGAAGGCGATGCCCGTCAGGTAATTGCCGATCGCCTTGGCGAAGAGGTCGTCGAAACTCGCATCGTTGTTCGCGCTTTGCGTCGCATGAGCGATGCGGAAGAGGGCCTCGGCGGATTCGCGCGTCACATGGAGAGAACTGCCCTCGGTCGCCGCAAAGACGGCGTTACGTAAAGCCTCCACGTCGTCTTTCGAAACAACGCCGGCCGCATGATCGGCGCCGGCGCCGGCCTTGTGGCCTTGGACGACCGCCTTCTCGATCTCGCCGACCGCGAAAGCGGCGAAGGCCGGCGGAATGGAGACGGCGTAGTGCAGGACGGCGAGAAGCATCTCGAACTCGGCGCGGCAACTCAAACCGCCGCCGGCCTGGACCTGACCGATCAGCCAATCGGCGTCGGCGCTCGCGACATATTTCGGCGGATCGACCTGGTTGACCAGCAAATCGGTCGCAACATCGGCAAGGAGCTCGCCGTATTCCTTCGACGCTTCCGTCCCGGCCCTGCGGCCAAGGTCGAGAAGGCCCGTCAGATCCGCGCGCGTGACCGAAGGTTTCGAATAGATGGCGCGACGGAGCGCCTGCGTTTGAGGCGCATCGAGGGTCGCGTCCGAGGCCACAACCATGGAAAGGCTCCGAAGTGAGGGGCTATTGTCCATAGGACCATTTCGCAAACAGCTTGAGATTTTGTGAATTCATCGCGCGGCATGCGAAGCGATGCTTGGCCCCTACGTTGATTTTGCTTCTCGGCATCGAGCGCGTTGCAACAAAAGCACTAGGATCGCAATAATGTCTCTCCCCCGCGACAAATGTGAACGAATCCTTTACCTCTTGGTTACCGTTCGGCGCGATCCTGAAGTTTAAGGCCGCCGACGCGGTTGAGTCGCTTCCAGGGTCTGTGGCTGAAACGATGTGGCCTGGAGCGTGGCACGGGTCTTGCTGGGATTATTCCGTATGGTTGTCGCGACGACGGCCGATATTCAGGGTCGCTCGTTGAGTTGAAAGGATGGGTCGTTCGTTCAGTTGAAAGGATGCGGTCGATCCGGGAGGCGGACGTTTCTTGAGACGGGGGCTGACCAAGAGGAGGTCCTCATGTCCACCATCGCGCGTCTTGCGTTTTCATGCGCTCTGACGGTCCTGCCGCAATGGGCTTTCGCCGGAGACAATTTTACGTCCCACTGCGTCAATGTCTCGGTTCCGAAGAGCCTGATTTCGGAGCGGAACGGCCGTTGGATCGAGCTGACGGATAGCCAGTGGCAGTTCCTGCGCGGCATTTACGCGATGAATCCGACGACGCCGGCCGGCTTGCCCTATGGCGATCATGCGGTCCTCGCCCAAATCGCCGGCGACACCGGCGGACTCGTCTTCTTCATCGACGGCGACAAGGCCTGCACGCCCATGCCGGTGCCGGGCGAGTTGATCTCGATGATGCAGGATGTGGCGACGAATACGATCAATCACGAGACGGGCGGGCTGTAAGAGCAGGCGCCTTGGATCTCGCGCGCATCGCAGGTTGAACGCGGGTGAACCGCCCGGGGGCCGCGCAAGCCCCCGGTCGAAGCTCCCCCTTTCCAGGAGCAAGCCTCCAGGCGTGAGATCGTACCGAACTGGGCCTCGCGCCTCCGCCCGCCCCTAAGCCCCGCGCCCGCCGCTCGGCCGGCCCGACGGCTAAATTTGCGATCCTTGCGTCGGCGCAATAGCTTTCTATCTAAGTCTTAGAAAACGCCGGCGAAGGAAGAAAATCATGGCCGAAAAGTCCAGACTGGACGCGCCGCCCACTCAGCCGAAGCCCGAAGACTTGGACTTCGATCTTGATCGCGCGCTCAAATCCGTCGTGGCGCTTCAGGCGGCGATCCCCGAGGACGGGTTCACGGCCGGCATCCTCGGCACGGAGCGCGCCGGCAGCGGCGTCATCATCGGCGACGACGGGCTGGTGCTGACCATCGGTTATCTCATCACCGAGGCCGAAAGCGTCTGGCTCACCGGGGCGGACGGTCGCGTGGTTCCCGCTCATGCGCTCGCCTATGACCAGGAGACCGGTTTTGGCCTCGTCCAGGCTTTGGGTCGGCTCGGCTTGCCGGCGCTGCAACTTGGCCGGATGGGCGAAGCAAAGCCTGGCGATCCGGTCGTCGTTGCTGCGGGCGGTCGGGCCCCCTCGGTGCGCGCCCTCATCGTCGGCAAGCAGGAATTCGCCGGCTATTGGGAATATCTGCTGGACGAAGCGGTCTTCACCGCGCCGGCCCATCCGTTCTGGGGCGGCGCCGGCGCGATCGGCCGGGACGGCAAGCTCCTCGGAATCGGCTCGCTGCAAGTCCAGCAGGTGACGGAAAGAGGCCAAAGGTACGACATCAATATGATCGTGCCGATCGACCTCCTGCCGCCGATCCTCGACGATCTTCTCAAATTCGGCCGAGTCAACAAGCCGCCGCGGCCCTGGCTCGGCGTCTATTCGGGCGAGTCTCAAGGCCGGATCATCGTCGCCGAAGTCGCCGAGCAAGGGCCTGCGGCCGCTGCCGGCCTGCGACGCGGCGACATCATCTCGGCAGTGCGCGATTCGAGCGTCGACGACTTGGGCGATTTCTATCGCAAGGTCTGGCGGTGCGGCCCGGCCGGCGTCGAAATTCCGATGGAAGTCGTGCGCGACGGCCGCAGCATGTGGCTGCGCGTCAAGACCGCGGATCGCAACAGCTTCCTCAAGAAGCCGCGGCTTCAGTGAGCGGGCGACGGATGGTTCGCCGCGTCACGAGCAGGTCGCCGTGCGACGCTGGCTGATCTGACTTTCGGAAATCGAGCCTATCAACGGGAGCAGTTTCCGTAAGCGTTCCGAGTAGTACGTTGCGCCGGGCGCGCAACATCAAGAGGTGATCCATGATCGATTTGCATTACTGGCCGACGCCGAACGGCAAGAAAGTCACGATCCTTTTGGAGGAGCTGGGCATGCCCTACAGGATCGTGCCGGTTCATATCGGTAAAGGCGATCAGTTCAAGGACGAGTTTCTCAAGATCAGTCCCAACAACCGGATGCCGGCGATCGTCGATCACGCGCCGACGGACGGCGGCCCGGCGATCGGCGTGTTCGAATCCGGCGCGATCATGATGTACCTCGCCGAGAAGGCGGGCCGCTTCTATCCGCAAGAGCTTCGCAAGAGGTACGACGTCAATCAATGGCTGATGTGGCAGATGGCCAATCAGGGCCCGAAGTTCGGGGAAAACGGCCATTTCCGCCGCCTCGGCGACAGCCAAGGCGACGTTTCCTACGCCGCCCGCCGCTTCGCGGACGAGACGCACCGCCTCTATGGCGTCCTCAACAATCGGCTCTACGACCGTCGCTACCTCATCGGCGACGAATATACGATCGCCGACATGATTTCCTACCCTTGGACCGTGGGTTGGCAGGCGCAGGGGCAGAACATCGAGGAATTCAAATATTTCAAGCGCTGGTTCGAGGAGCTCGGCGCCCGCCCCGCCGTCCAGCGCGGCCTCGCGGTCACAGCCGGGCCGCCGGAGGACACGGACACCCTGTCGCAGGAAGAAAAAGAGCGGCGCAGGAAGCTTCTCTACAATCAGCGGGCGCGCCCGGCGCCGGCGGAAGGCGGGGTGGTTTAGTGGAGTCCCCTCTCCCTTGCGGGAGAGGGTGGCGACGAAGCAAGACGGGTTAGAGGGTCAGCGTCGACGACAGGCGTCCTGCGCGTCGGCGTTGTGCCTTCGGCGGCGTGGCTCACCCCTCATCCGTCATGCTACGCGTGGCGCCTTCTCGCGCGAGGGGACAAGGATGAACTATCTGGCGTCGTGGAAGATAATCCCGAGCGTATGACGCCGCCCGGAGCGTAAGCGGCTGACCCCGTGGCGCAGGTTGACGCGGTAGTTTCCCTTGGCGCCTTTCACCGGCCGATTGTGCACGGCGAAGACGACGGCGTCGCCCTGGCGAAGCGGCGCGACCTCGACCCGGCTCTGCATGCGAGGGCGCTGCTCGGTCAGTACGAATTCGCCGCCGGTGAAATCGCGGCCGGGGGCCGACAGGAGGACGGCGACCTGGAGCGGAAAGGCGAGATCGCCGTAAAGGTCCTGGTGCAGGCAATTGAAGTCGCCCGGCGCGTATTGCAGCAGAAGAGGCGTCGGCCGAATCTGCCCGGCCCGGCGGCAGGCCTCCAAAAATTCGGCGTGCGCGACGGGATAGCGCGCCTCTTCGCCCATCCGCTCGCTCCATTCATTGGCGATCGGGGCGAGACGCGAATAAAGCGCGCTGCGCAATTCGCCGACGAGAGGCGGCAGCGGATATTTGAAATAGCGATATTCGCCTTTGCCGAATCCATGCTGCGCCATCACGACATGACTGCGGAAATTCTCTTCATGCGAATAGAGCGCGGCGACAAAAGCGCATTCGTCCGGCTCGAGCAGCTTTTCGAGAATGGCGCAACCGTAGCCGCTGACCTCGGCCGCCAGCGCGCGCCAATCGTATCGATCGACGCGCGCTTCAGCCGCGGCCGGCGCAGCTCTCAACGGCGCATTCATGCCCGCGCCTCCTTGGCGAGCAGGGCGCGCTTGCGCTCGACGCCCCAGCGATAGCCGGAAAGCGCGCCGTCGTTCCTGACCACGCGATGGCAGGGAATGGCGACGGCGATCGCATTGGCGGCGCAGGCCTGCGCGACCGCGCGCACCGCTTTCGGAGCGCCGATGCGCCGGGCGACCTCGGCGTAGCTCGCCGTCTCGCCCGCCGGAATTTTCCGCAAAGCCTGCCAGACGCGCTGTTGGAAGGCGGTGCCGCGTACGTCGAGCGGCAAATCGAGGCCGATCGCCGGCGCTTCGACAAAGCCGACGACCTTGGCGATGAGGTCTTCAAAGCCGGCGTCGCCGCCGATCAGATCGGCCTTGGGAAAGCGATCTTGGAGGTCGCGCACGAGGCTCTCAGGATCATCGTCGATGAGTATCGCGCAGACGCCCTTCTTGCTGCGCGCGACCAGGATCGCGCCGAGCGAGCATTCGCCGATGGCGAATTTGATCTCGGCGTCGGCGCCGCCGGCGCGGAAAGCCGAAGGCGTCATGCCGAGTACGTCGTTCGCTGTTTCATAGAAGCGGCTTGCCGCGTTGAAGCCGGAATCGTAGATCGCTTCGGTCACGCTGGTTCTTCCTTCTGATAGCTCTTGACGGATGCGCTTGGCGCGATGGGCCGCGCCATAGGCTTTCGGCGTCAAGCCGGTGACGGATTTGAACAGCCGGTGAAAATGCGACGGGCTCAGCTTTGCCGCCGCGGCCATGGATTCGAGCTTCGGCGGCGCCTCGGCCCGTTCGATCCGCCGGCAAGCCTCGGCGATAAGCGCGGCATGTTGGGCGGCCCGCGGCGCCTCGTTCGGGCGGCATCTCCGGCAGGGCCGGAAGCCGGCCTTCTCGGCAGCCGCCGGGCTGGCGTGAAAGGCGACATTCTCAGGCTTCGGCCGTCGCGAGGCGCAGGAGGGTCGGCAATAGACGCCGGTTGTCGCAACCGAATAGACGAAGGTCCCATCGGCGTCGTCGTCGCGACTGACGACCGCCGCCCAACGCGGATCGCGTTCGATGGGCGTCAGAGGCGCGGCCGGCGCCGCTTTGGCTTGCTTCGCCGCGGCTGACTTTTCCATGAGAAGGCTCATTTTAAGAATTCCTCGAACTGATCTTGGCACAGGAGATAGTCGTCGCGCCCGCCCTTCGCACTCCGGCTCTTGCTTTTGAATTTTTTATCTCAGGTCTCCTCGTCCGGGGCGTCTTCGCTTCGGCTAGACGTTGGCCAAGGCCGGGAGCCTGGCTTCACGGGCTTTTTACAGGCGCCACGCTCCCACTCCGCGCTTTTTTTCGGCCGGCGGGCGCCGAGCGGCCGCGCCCGCCCGGGCGCGGCCTGGTTCGAGGCCTTCGCCGCCCCTTCCTTCGAGGGGCTGCCTGAGCCGTGCTCGGCGTCAAGCCGGTGACGGATTTGAACAGCCGGTGAAAATGCGACGGGCTCAGCTTTGCCGCCGC
>DASZFX010000274.1:0-5275 GCA_035939375.1 Roseiarcus sp. | reverse complement strand
AGGACTCTCTTCATCACCGGCGCCTCGCGCGGCATTGGTCTCGCCATTGCGCTGCGCGCCGCGCGGGACGGCGCCAATATCGCCGTCGCCGCCAAGACCGACGCGCCCAATCCGAAATTGCCGGGTACGATCCATAGCGCCGCCGCCGAGATCGAAGCGGCGGGCGGCAAGGCGCTGCCGCTCGTCGTCGACGTGCGCGACGAGTCCAATGTTCGCGCCGCGCTGGAGGAGACGGCGCAACGCTTCGGCGGGATCGACATCGTCGTCAACAACGCCAGCGCGATTCAGCTCGCCAATTCCCAGGCGATCGAGATGAAGCGTTTCGATCTCATGCATCAGATCAATGCGCGCGGAACTTTCATGGTGTCGAAACTCGCCGCGCCGCATCTCTTCAAGGCGGCGAACCCACATATCCTGATGCTGTCGCCGCCGCTCGACATGAAGGAGAAATGGTTCGCTGGACACACCGCCTATTCCATGGCGAAATTCGGCATGAGCCTCGTCGTGCTCGGCCTTGCCGGCGAATTTCGAAAGGCCGGCGTCGCGGTAAACGCCCTCTGGCCGCGCACGACCATCGCCACCGCCGCGGTCAAGAACCTCCTCGGCGGAGATGCGCTGATGCGCGCCTCTCGTAAGCCGGAGATACTCGCCGACGCCGCCCATGTGATTTTCTGCAAGGACGCCAAGAGGTTTACCGGCAATTTCCTGATCGACGACACGTTCCTCGCCGAAAACGGCGTGACCGAGTTCGATCCCTACCGCGTCGATCCGAGCCAGAGACTGCAGGTCGATTTCTTCGTCCCCGACGATTCGAAGCCGCCGGCGAGTCTGGATGCGCTGAAGGGCTGATCGTTGGGCGTCGCGGGTGCGGGAGAAGGGCTGTAGCCGCCGCTCCACTCATGTCCTGACGTCGATAGACCGCCACGACAATGAGAGGCGCGACGCGCCCCTCTCCCGCGGGAGAGGGTTGGGGTGCGGGTACGGTCGCTATCGACCGCGGCGGGATCATCCCCCGTAACGGTTCGCCAGGTCGCGCGAGACGCGCGCGGCTTCGTCCAGGAAGCGCGCGATGACCACATGCGCGGCCGGCGTGCAGGTTCTGTACGTCAGGGCGTAACCCTGAAAGCCGCGATTATAGGCGCCCGCCAGGCGCTCCTTGCGGGCGTCGGTCGTCGCCTCGGCGGCGAGAAGCGCCGCCATTTTGGCGTGGAACGCGTCGGCGTCGTGCGCGCCGCAAAGATCGCGCAAATAGGCGAGCGCGCCCATGATCTCGCTGAGCCGCAGCAATTGCGGCTCATAGGGCGGCGGCGGCGGTTCGCTCGGCGGTTTCTCCTTGTCCTTTTCCGCCGACGGCGCTTCGTTTGGCGCCGCCGTTTCGGCAAGCGCGCCGGCGCCGCCGGCGGCGAGCAACGCCGCCGCCAAGCCGATCGCCCGCCAGCGCGCCGTCATGCGAAAGTTTCGGCGAGGCGCGCCGCCTTGGCGAGGATGGCGCCGAGGCCGGCCGTCGTCGGCGCCTCGAGCGGCGCCTTGGGGTCGATCCACAACACGGCGTCGGCCTCCGGCCCGGTTTGCGCTTCCCCTTCGAGCCAGCGCCCGACGAAAGAGGCGATCACGTAATGGGCGCTGACGCGCTTGTCGTCGCGCTGGATCTGTTCGAGGTAGTCGTTGAAGCCGAGGATTTCGGCGCTGACGCCGACTTCCTCGAAGAGCTCGCGCAACGCCGCCTCCCGCAACGTCTCGCCGATTTCAACGACGCCGCCCGGAAGCGAATAGAGACCTTTCAGCGGCGCCTTGGCGCGTCGCGCGATCAACACCCGGCCTTCCCGGAACACGGCGAGCGAGACGGCGAGAATGGGGCGGGGCGGGTAGAGGCGGTCGCTGGCCATTGCGCTACACGTGCTGACCGCCGTTGATGTGGATTTCGGCGCCATGTACGTAGCTCGATTGCTCCGAGCACAGAAAATAGATCGCCTTGGCGACTTCCTCCGGCGAGCCGAGGCGCCGCATCGGGATTTGCGCGACGATCTTGTCGGTGCCCGGCGAGAGGATCGCCGTGTCGATCTCGCCGGGGGAGATCGCGTTGACGCGCACGCCGCGTGGGCCGAAATCCGCCGCCATCTCGCGGGTCAACGCGGCGAGCGCCGCCTTGGACGTCGAATAGGCGGCGCCGGCGAAAGGATGCACCCGCGCGCCGGCGATCGACGTCACATTGACGATCGAGCCATGGGCCTTCTCCAGTTCGGCGGCCAGGCCCCGCGCGAGCATGATCGGGGCGAAGAAATTGACCTGGAAGACGGTGAGCCAGTCGCCGAGTTCGGTGTCGAACAGCCCGAGACGCGCGCCGCCGGGCGCTTTCGGCGAGATCGCGGCGTTGTTGATCAGCGCATCGAGCCGTCCCCCCTCGAGGCGCTCGCGCACTTCGGCGATCGCCCGTTGCGTGTCGGCGGGATCGGCAAGGTCGAGCTGCAGATGGTCCTGCGGCCCGGCCACCCACGGGCAGTCCTCGCCCGGGAAAGGATGACGCGAACAAGTGATGACGCGCCAGCCCGCCGAGGAGAAGCGCTTAACCGTCGCATGGCCGATGCCGCGCGAGGCGCCGGTCAGCAGCATGGCGCGGTGAGGCGCGTTGGTTTGAGGCTGGTTCATCTCTCAAATGGGTTTTTGCGGCGGAGCGTCCTCATAGCACATCCGGCGCATTTCTTCACGAAGACGCAATTGGGCTGGTTCGGCCCGTCGGCCGCCGCCGGTGCGCAAGGCGGCGCGCGGCTGATCGCTGCGCAGGCTGCGAGCCTTTCTTTCGCGACGAGCCTCTAAGGCTCTTCTTTGGCGTGGCGCTCCGCCTGCGCCGCGCTCGACGGACCCCGCCGTCGATCTTGACTACAGAACTTCCGAGTCGACGAGGCCGTCAAGGACGCGCCTTAAGGCGCGCCGCCGAAGGCGGTCGCGAAGCGATCCTTGACGGCCTCGTCGACTCGGAAAAAAGGGTCGTCAAGAGGTCGACGGCTCACGCTGACGGCTGGGCCAGCCGGTGAGCCGGGCGGCCCGTGTCTGAGCGCGGCGCCGGTCGGCCGCCATTCTTTCGAGGCAGGCGTCGCGTCTTCGTTTTAGGCGCGGCGCTCCACCAAAGCCACGCTCGAGACACTCCGCCGAAGGCGGTCGCGAAGCGATCCTTGACGACCTCTTCGGCTCGGAAAAAAGGGTCGTCAAGAGATCGACGGCTAGCTGTGCAGGGCGGCGCTGCGAGCGATGAGCCGTAGACGCGGCTGATCGCCGCGCTCCCGCCACGCGCAGTCGAGACAGACCTCGACGGCGTTTTTTCCGGCTCGCAGCCGCCTCGGCCGACGCCGCGCTCGACGGCCCCCGCCGCGATCATCGCGCCACCGCCTCGAGCGTTGAGGCTACGGATAAAGCCGCTGGCTGCGCCAAGGCGCGTTGGCCGCTGCGCGGGCGAACTGCACGCGATCGTGCAGGCGGAACGGGCGGTCACGCCAGAATTCGAAGGCGACGGGCGTCAGACGATAACCGCCCCAATAGGGGGGCCTCGGCACTTCGCCGAGGGCGAATTTGGCGGCATAGAAGGCGATCGCCTTTTCAAAGGCGAAACGGCTCTCCAGCGGGCGCGATTGCTGGCTGGCCCAAGCGCCGATGCGGCTGTCGCGCGGCCGGCTTTTGAAATAAGCGTCGGAGATCGCCTCGCTCACCGCCGCCACCTCGCCTCTGACGCGGACTTGCCGGCGCAGCGATTTCCAATGGAAAAGCGCCGCCGCCTTGGGCGTCGCCGCGAGTTCGCGCCCCTTGGCGCTCTCCTCATTCGTGTAGAAGACCAGCCCCTTTTCGTCGAAATCCTTGAGCAGAACCATGCGGACATTGGGCAGGCCGTCGGCATCGACCGTCGCCAAGTTCATGGCTTCAGGATCGTTCGGTTCGCTCGCACGGGCCTCTTCGAACCATTGTTTGAAGAGAGCGACCGGATCGAGGGCCTCTGTGAAGTCACCGGACGTTAACTCATTCAAGGTGATATCTCCGGGCTCGTTCGCACTTTTGATTTTAGCGCCCTGCGACGCGTCGGAACACTATGATCCAATCTGCGACCTCAAACGAGCGATGCTCTTCTCCGAAGCCCCGCCTTGTCGGTCGGCTTCGCCTGGCGATGGTCGCAATATTTGCCGCCTGCCTTGCCGGCTGCGCGATGAGCATCCCGCTGCCCTCTTTCATGAGCGGCGATGCGACCGGATCGATCAAATCGCGACCGGCGCCCTTTGCGGACGATCTCGACGATTCCGATTGGCTGATCGCTGAACCGACCCTGGCTGACGCCTTGAAATCGGGCGTCCACGACGACCCCAAGCATTGGTCCAATCCAGCCTCCGGTCACGCCGGCGCCTTTCAGCCTGTCGCCGGCGCGTTCAAGCGCGAAGGTCAGACCTGCCGGGCCTTTCTCGCCCGCATCAACACCGCCGCCGATCAGTCCAAGACGATGCAGGCTGTCGGCTGCCTGATGGCGGGCGGAGCGGTCTTCGTCGATCAAGCTCAGCCTTGGAAAGCGCTTTAGCGTCCAAAAGCTTATGCCGGCAGCCCTTGCGTCCCGCGGCGCTGTCGCCCAAATGACTGACGAGACAATGGCGCCCGCGCCTTAGGGCGGGCGCTTAGGACTGGGCTCATCATGCGCGATCCCTATGAGGTCCTCGGGCTTGCAAAGACGGCAAGCGCGGGAGAGATCAAGTCGGCCTATCGGCGGCTTGCCAAGAAATTCCATCCCGACCAGAGCAAGGAGCCGCGGGCGAAGGATCGTTTCGCCGAAATCAACTCGGCCTATGAAATCGTCGGCGATGAGAAGAAACGCGGCGAATATGATCGCGGCGAGATCGACGCCGAGGGCAAGCCGCGCCATCCCGGCTTTGAGGATTTCGCCCGCGCGGGCGGACGGGCGAGACAGGGCGCGGGGCCTGATTTCTCCCATTTCAGCTTCGATTTCGGGGATGGGCGTCCGGGCGGCGCGACCGGCGTCGACCCTGACATCCTTTCGGAACTCTTCGGTGTGCGGGGCGGCGCCGGCCGGTCGCGAGGACCGCTTCGCGGCGAAGACGTCGCGGCGGTCGCAACCGTGCCTCTGGCCTTGGCCGCAGCGGGCGGCTCGGCGCGCGTGATCTTGCCGACCGGCAAGACGCTCGACGTCGCCATTCCGGTCGGCGTCGAGGACGGAAAGCAGATAAGGCTTCGCGGCCAGGGCCAGGCCGGCGTCCGAGGCGGCCCAGCCGGCGATGCGCTGGTGACG
>DASZFX010000273.1:0-2826 GCA_035939375.1 Roseiarcus sp. | reverse complement strand
TCGATGTGGCTGCGGGGAGCGGGGGCGTGGAAGGCGTCTCGCGTGGACTATGGCCGTTTGACGACGCGGGGGCCGATACCTTCCGCAGAGACGGGGTGCATGCGTTAGCTTTTCCTCTCGCCGCGCCCTGCCCAAGGGATAAGCCGGTTCTGCAATGAGCGCTTTGCTTCCTTCAAGTCCGGCCAAAGTTAAGTCAGCATTGACTTGTCGCCCCGACCCCCCTATCCCCCCACATTCGTCAGGTTCGCCCTCGTCGATCAGCCGACCGGCCCTTGAGGCTGGAGGTCCCCGCCCGGCAGCGCGTTGCGCCCCCGGGCGCGTTTGGCTTTGGGCGGGTCTTTAGGAGAAGCCCATGTTCGAGAGCCTTTCCGAGAAGCTCTCCGGCATATTCGACAAGCTGACCGGTCGCGGCGCGCTTTCCGAAGCCGATGTGACGGCCGCGATGCGCGAGGTGCGCCGCGCCTTGCTCGAAGCCGATGTCGCGCTGGAAGTCGTGCGCTCCTTCACCGACCGCGCCCGCACAAAGGCGCTGGGCGCCCAGGTTCTAAAATCGATCACGCCGGGCCAGATGGTCGTCAAGATCGTCCATGACGAGCTTGTCGCGACGCTTGGCGGGGAGGGCGAGGCGATCGATCTGGTCGCCGCCCCACCCGTGCCGATCATGCTCGTCGGCCTGCAAGGCGCCGGCAAGACGACGACCGCCGCGAAAATCGCCAAGCGCCTGACCGAACGCGACAAGCGCAAAGTGCTGATGGCCTCGCTCGACGTGAAGCGTCCGGCTGCGCAAGAACAGCTCGCCGTGCTCGGCCGCCAGGTCGGCGTCGATACGCTCGCCATAGTCCCAGGCCAAAATCCGGTCGAGATCGCCAAGCGCGCGGAAGCGGCGGCGCGTTTGCAGGGCTATGACGTCGTGCTGCTCGATACGGCCGGCCGCACTCATATCGACGAGCCCTTGATGGCAGAGATGGCGGAGATCAAGGCCGCCGCCAATCCGCATGAAATCCTGCTCGTCGCCGACGCCTTGACCGGCCAGGACGCGGTCAACCTCGCCAAGAATTTCAACGAGCGTGTCGGCGTCACCGGCATCGTACTGACGCGCGCCGACGGCGACGGGCGCGGCGGCGCGGCGCTTTCGATGCGCGCGGTCACCGGCAAGCCGATCAAGCTCCTCGGCGTCGGCGAGAAGATGGACGCGCTGGAGGATTTCTATCCGCGCCGCCTCGCGGACCGCATCCTCGGCATGGGCGACATCATCTCGCTGGTCGAAAAAGCGGCGCAAGCGATCGATGCGGCGCAAGCGGCCAAAATGGCCGAGAAGCTGCGCAAGGGCGTCTTCGATCTCAATGATCTTTCCGAACAGCTCGCCCAGATCGAGAAGATCGGCGGCATGGGCGGCATCATGGGGATGCTGCCCGGCATGGCCAAGATGAAGGACCAGATGGCCGCCGCCCATCTCGACGAGAAAGTCATCGCCCGCCAGCGCGCGATCATTTCGTCGATGACGCCGAGGGAGCGACGCAATCCCGATCTCTTCAAGGCTTCGCGTAAGAAACGCGTCGCCGCGGGCGCCGGCGTCAAGGTCGAGGACGTCAACCGGCTTTTGAAGCAGCATCGCCAGATGGCCGACATGATGAAGGCGATGGGCGCCTCTGCGGGCAAGCGCGGCCCGATGGCGCGGCTCGGCCAGATGCTGGGCATCGGGGGCGGCATGCCGGCCCCGACGCCGGAGCAGATCGAAGCCTTGCAGAAGCAGATGGGCAGCAAATTGCCAGGCCTGCCCGGCGCCGGATCGGGCGTTCCCGAAGCCCCGCCGCCCGGCGCGTTTAATGCGCCGCCGTTTCCAGGCCTTGGCGGCTTGGGCGCGCCGCGCCTGCCCGGCCTCGGCACCCCGCCGTTCAATCCATTCGGAGGAAAGAAGAAGTGAACGGCGACTGAGAACGCGCCGCGCCCTCTCTCCCGCCTGCGGAAGAGGGACGGGGTGAGCCGATCTTGAAGGTACGTCGAAACCTGCACCAAAACGAAACACAACTAAGACGGCAGCGAAGGAAAGTACAAATGTCTCTGAAAATTCGTCTCGCCCGCGGCGGCGCCAAGAAACACCCGTTCTACCGCGTCGTCGTTGCCGACGCCCGCATGCCGCGCGACGGTCGCTTCATCGAGAAGATCGGCACTTTCGATCCGGTGAAGCCGAAGGAGGACGAGAAGCGTCTCGTGCTCGACGTCGAGAAGGCCAAGGCATGGCTCGCCAAGGGCGCGCAACCGACGGATCGCGTGCTGCGCCTGCTTGACGGGCTCGGCGTCGCCAAGCGCGAAGCCCGCAACAATCCGCAAAAGGCCCAGCCGAAGAAGAAGGCGCAGGAGCGCGCCGCCGCGGCCGCCAAGGTCGCCGAAGCCAAGCCGGCGGAAACGCCGGCCGCGTAAAAGCCTGCGCTCAGATCGGCGTTCAGATGAGGCCCCGCCTCGTCGCGGTTGGGATTTTCGGCGCGCCGCATGGCGTGCGCGGCGAGTTGCGGGCGAAATCGTACACCGACGATCCGAAAGCGCTCGGCGCCTACGGCGACCTGACAGACAAATCGGGCGCGCGGCGTTTCAAGATCCTCGGGCTCAGGGCGTTGAGGGACGATATGGTCGTCGCCCGCCTCGATGGCGTTGCGGACCGCGCCGCCGCCGCCAAACTCACGGGCGTTGAAATCTTCGCGCGGCGCGAAAACATGCCGGCGCCGGCGGCGGACGAGTTCTATCACGCCGATCTCATCGGCCTTCGCGCGATGACCCGCGAGGGCGAGGACCTCGGCCGAATCGTCGCCTTGCGCAATTTCGGCGCCG
>DASZFX010000272.1:0-5922 GCA_035939375.1 Roseiarcus sp. | reverse complement strand
ATGCAGCGCCGTTAAGTTGCTTCAGCGCAGCTTCTTTCTCGCTCGCCTGCTTGAGCAGCGCCTTGCTCGTCGCGTTATCCTCAGGCGTCACCTTGAGCTTCTTGACCAGAGCCAGAGCCTGATCGTTCACCGCAGTGTGGTCTTTGACCATGTTTTCGGCGAAGTCGCGCACCTCGGCGGTGTGCGATTTTTCCAAGGCGAGCTGCGCCGCCTTGATGTCGATCTGGCCAGCCGTGTAGGCGATATGGGCGATTTGCGCATCGTTCGGCTTGGCGTTTTGCGCCGCGGCCCCTGCGCAAGTCAGGATCAATGCTAGAATCGCCGCAGCCGATTTGGTCAACATCCTCTCCTCCTTCGTTCGGCGAACAGAAGCCTGTGCGCCGAACATTGGATGGCGGTTCAAAGCGAAAGGTTCCCGTGAGCTACGCCAAATCCAGTCGAGCGAGCACGCGTTCAGAAAGTCTCTCGCAGCGCCGGCCGGCAAATGGGTACGCCTCGCCGATCACTGTTCCGATGTGACTCTCCATTTCGCGCTTCAGAAGACGGCGGGCGCGATGCACGCGGGTTTTCACCGTGTCGGGCGCCACCTCGAACAGTTCAGCCGTCTCTTCGATGCTCATCCCTTCGACCAACCGCGCGATCACAACTCCGCGGAACACTTCGGGCAGGTTGTCGATCGCTCGCTCGAGCAGGATGCGGATCTGGCGTTGAGCCATCGCTGTTTCCGGGTCAGGTTCGGAGCGTGCGTAGGGAAACGGAATGACTTGCGCCGCGAAACCCCGCTTATCGACGATCGATCCGATATCCACGCTCGGCCGCCGTCGGCGCAAAGAGGCGAGCGATTCATTGATCACGATGCGGGCCAGCCAGGTCCCAAATCGAGCCTCGCCCCGAAAGGCGTCGAGGCCGTTGAAGGCCCGGACATAGGCCTCTTGGAGCGCGTCCTCCGCTTCGCAATCGTCTTTCAATATGCTGCGCGCGATGCGGTAGAGCCTGCGGTTGTGTTGCCGGATCAGGAGCGCGATGGCCGCGCCATCCTTGCGGCGCGCCTGCGCCACAAGCCGCTCCTCGCTTGCGGCGGATTGTTGATAGGCTTGCTCCGTCATTGCGGCTCCACGATCGGGGTCAGTTTAGGCTTAGATGCCGCCTCCGCCAAAAAGGTTCCCGAAGAACCCGTTTTGGGCGGCGACGGCGTTTGGCCAGCGTCTGCCGCCTCTGTTACGCTCGCGCCCATGCTCCCCCCCGCCAATCTCCTCGCCGACGCGACCTCGCCCTATCTCCTCCAGCACGCGCATAATCCCGTGCACTGGCGCCAATGGGGCGCGGCGGCGCTTCAGGAAGCGCGCGAGCGCGATCGGCCGATCCTGATCTCGATCGGCTATGCCGCCTGCCATTGGTGCCATGTGATGGCGCATGAATCCTTCGAAGACGAAGAGACCGCGGCGCTGATGAACCGCCTCTTCGTCAACATCAAAGTCGACCGCGAGGAGCGCCCCGACATCGATCACATCTATATGACCGCCCTCAATGCGCTCGGCGAGCAGGGCGGCTGGCCGCTGACCATGTTTCTTTCGCCGGACGGCGCGCCGATTTACGGCGGCACCTATTGGCCGCCGGCGCCGCGCTGGGGCCGGCCCTCGTTCAGCCAGATCCTGCAGGCGGTCGACAAGGCCTGGGGCGAGAAGCGGCCGGCGCTTCTGGCGCAAGGCGCCAATCTCAACGCGTTTCTTTCCGAACTCTCGCAGATCAAAGGCGGCGGCGATGTCGGCCCCGACGACCTTTCGACGATCGCGGCGGCCTATCTGCGCCAGATCGATCCCGTTCATGGCGGCCTCGGCGGCGCGCCGAAATTCCCCAACGCGCCGATCTTCCGCTTTCTCTGGAACGAAGCCTTTCGCAACAACAATCAAGCCGCGCGCGCGGCGACGCGCCAGCTTCTCGTCTCGCTGTCGGAGGGCGGCATTTACGATCATCTCGGCGGCGGCTTCGCCCGTTATTCGGTCGACGCCGAGTGGCATGTGCCGCATTTCGAAAAGATGCTCTATGACAATGCGCAGATTTTCGAATTGCTCGCCTGCGCCTATGCCGATGAGGCGGACCCGCTGTTTTCCGAACGCGCGGCGGAAACCTTCTCATGGCTGATGAGCGCGATGCGCGTCGGCGAACCCTCGCGCTTCGCCTTCGCGGCCTCCGAGGACGCCGATCAGGCCGGCGAGGAAGGCTCATTCTATGCCTGGACCGCAGCGGAGATCGATTCAGCGCTTGGCGCCGACAGCGCCGCCTTCAAGGCGGCCTATGACGTGCGCCCGCAAGGCAATTGGGAGCATCGCAACGTGCTGCGCCGAACCTTGCAGCCGCACGGCGAGGCGGCCTTTGAGGCTCGCCTTGCGGCCTCGCGCAAGACGCTCTTTGCCTTACGCGAGAAGCGGCCGAAGCCGGGCCTCGACGACAAGATCCTTGCGGACTGGAACGGCCTGATGATCGCAGCGCTCGCGCGCGCCGGCGTCTTCGCCGACGCGCCGGCGTATCTTGGCGCGGCCCGTACCGCCTTCGCCTTCATCGACGAGACCTTGCGCGACGCTAGCGGCCGTCTCGTTCATGCCTGGCGCGACGGCCGCATCGGCGCCGCCGGGATGCTCGACGATTACGCCAGCATGGCGCGCGCCGCGCTGGCTCTGTTCGAGGCGACCGGCGAAGGGTCGTATCTTTCCAAAGCCGTCGCCTTTGTGGCTGAGGCGCGCGATCTCTTCGGCGCCGACGATGGCGGATACTTCATCACGGCGCGCGACGCCGCCGACGTTCCCGGCGCCAGGCCGCGCCACGCCCGCGACGGCGCGTCGCCTTCGGGCATCGGCCTTATCGCCGAAGTCCTCGCCCGTCTCCATCATATAACCGGCGAAGGAAGCTGGCGGCAGGATTGCGAGCGGCTGATCCGCGCCTTCGCCGGCGCGCGCGACGCGCTTGCGCAGTCGCCGCTGTTGCTGGCAGCGGCGGATTTGTTGGCGCGGGCCGCCGTCGTAGTCGTCGCCGGCGATGCGCGCGACCCCCGCGCCGCGGCGCTTGTCGCGGCGGCGCTGGCTTCGCCGGATCCGGCGACCTGCGTGCTTCGCACGCTCGACGGCGCCGACTGGCCGGCGCCCTCCCCCGGCCATGGCCGCACGCCCGTCGACGGCGCGCCCGCCGCCTATCTCTGCCGCGGGTCGGTTTGCAGCCTGCCGGTCGCGACGCCCGAGGCGCTTAGAAAGTTGATGACAAACGAAGAGTAGCCACCGCTTTCAGGCTCCCAATAGGCGCCGTTCAGAATGAGAAGGCCCGAACTTGCAACCGGGACCATCGTTGTGGCATGCTAGTCTTTATGGTTCTGGGCGAAGACCCAGACCGCCATGTCGTCCGAATACCGAGCGGACGCCAGCAAGGGAGGACTCGGGAATGAAACATATTGGTCGTGTCACAGGTCTCGCGCTCGCCGGCCTGCTCTTGTCGTCGGTTGCTTTTGCCGGACCGAAGATCGTCGCCGGGCCCGGAGCCAACCCCGAATGCTTTAAGCCTTGGTCAGACAAGACCAAGTTCTTCCAATGGGACAAGAAGCCCGGCCCCTACAAGATCGCCCTGGTCAATGGTTTCGTCGGCAACACCTGGCGCATTCAAATGGTCAAGACGGCCAAGGCTTTTGCCGAGCAGCCGGGAATTAAGGAGAACATCAAGGAATTCAAGGTCGTCTCGACCGGCACCGACGTCGCCGCCCAGCTCGGCGCGATGGAGGATTTCATCAATCAGGGCTACGACGCGATCATCACGATCGCGGTCGCGCCAGACGGCTTTGATCGCATCATTAAGCTCGCCGACAAGAACAATGTCGTCGTCGTGCCCTTCGACAATATCCTCGACACCGACAAGGTGATGATGGTCAACGAGGACCAGAAGGAAATGGGCCGCATGTCCGCCCATTGGATCATCAACGAATCTGGCAAGACGTCCGGCGATATCCTGGAAGTGCGCGGCCTGCCGGGCAATTCGGTCGATCGCGACCGCCATCTCGGCTTCCGCGAAGTGATGGAGGCGGCGCCAAACAAGTTCAACATCACCGAAGTCGTCGGCAATTGGGACACCGGAACGTCACAGAAGGTCACCGCCGACGCGCTTGCCGTGCACGGTCATTTCGACGGCATCTTCAGCCAGGGCGGCGACGACGGCACGGTGCAGGCGATGATGGACGCCAAGCATCCGTTCGTGCCCTTCGCCGGCGAAGGCGAGAACGAGTTCCGCAAGCAGATCGCCACATACTGGAAGGATGGTCTCAAGGGCATGTCGTATGGACAGTCGCCAGCCCTTGTCGCGATCTCGATGAAAGCTGCGATCTCGGCGCTGCAAGGCAATGTCATGCCCCAGCTCATCTCGATCCCGATCCCAGTCGCCGACTACAAGACACTGAAGGCGGGCGAAAATTTTTGGCCGGACCTCAAGGCCAATTTCTTCGCGCCGAATCAATTTTTGCCCTGCGGCGTGACCTTCACTGCGCCGGAAATCATGTCGCAGAGCGAAAAGAACACGCAATGATCGCTTGAGGGCGACCGATCGATGGCCCGGCGAAAAGCCGGGCCATTTTGTTGCCGCCCGAGGGCGCCCCCTTTTTGATCTGACGAAGGCCCGCCATGCCTGCTGCGACGGAAGGCGATTTTCTCGTACTCTCTGGCCTTTCGAAGCGTTATGGCGGCGTGAGGGCGCTCGAGAACGTCGATTTCGGCTGCGTGCGCGGCAAGATCCACGCGGTTCTCGGCGAGAACGGCGCCGGCAAATCCACTTTGATCAAGATCGTCGCTGGAGTGGTCCAACCCGACGCCGGCGCGATCCAGCTCGAAGGCGTCCCGCGCCACTTCAACAATCCCGCCGCTGCGACCGCCGCCGGCATCGTCTGCATCTTCCAGGAATTGTCGCTGATGCCCGACCTGTCGGTCGCCGACAATATCTCCATCTCGTCGCCGCCACGGCGCTTCGGCATGATCGATTCCCGCGCTCAGCGCCGGCGCGCCGAGGCGCTTCTCGCCGAAGTCGGCTGCGAAGACGTCAATCCGCTGGTTCGCGTGCGCGATCTGCCGTTGTCGCGCCGCCAGATGGTGGAAATCGCCAAGGCTCTCGGCCAGAAACCGAAGCTGCTCATTCTCGACGAGGCGACGTCGGCGCTCACCAGCGCCGACGTCGAGAGAGTCTATGCGCTTCTGGCGCGATTGAAGTCCGAAAATGTCGCCATCCTCTACATTTCGCATCGTATGCACGAGGTGGAGGCGCTCGCCGACCGGGCTTCGGTGTTTCGCAACGGGCGCCATATCGAGACGTTTGACAAGGGCGCGCGTACGACCGCCGAGATCGTCCAACTGATGATCGGGCGCGACATCGCCACTCAATATCCCGCCAAGCCGACGCGGCCACGCCCGCCGCCGGCGCTCAAAATCGAGAATCTCGGCTGGGAGAAGCGCCTCGAAGGGATCTCCCTCGATGTCGGCAAGGGCGAGATCGTCGGACTCGGCGGACTCGACGGCCAGGGTCAAAAGACCTTGCTGTTCGCGCTTTTCGGCGTGCTGCGCGGCGTCACCGGCGTCATTTCGGTCAACGGCAAAGCTGTGCGCCCCGGTTCGCCCGGCGCGGCCAAGGCGCCCGATATCGGCATCGCCCTTGTCCCCGAAGATCGCAAGACCGAAGGGCTGATGCTGCCGATGTCGATCACCGACAATCTCGCCATCGCCTCGCTCGACGCTCTTTCGTCAGGGCCCTTTGTCGACGCGGGCAAGGAACGACAGGCGGTCGATGGCGGCATCGCGCGGCTACAGATCAAGGTGGGCAGTAAGACCGACGCCGTCTCCACCCTTTCCGGCGGCAACCAGCAGAAGGTCGTCATCGCCAAATGGTTGATGACCGAACCGAAGA
>DASZFX010000271.1:0-9308 GCA_035939375.1 Roseiarcus sp. | reverse complement strand
ATCGGGTCAAGAAGCAACGCGGCCGGCAGCGCCAGCCATTCGAGAACGAAAGCGGCGACGAGCGAAGCGGCGAGGAGCAGGCCCCAATGTACGGCCGGCGCCAAGCGGGCGAGGGGCCCGGTTTGGCGCGGAGAGGATTGGGCCATGAAACCTCGTCCCCCGCCAATCCTTCTCGCCGGCCTCGATCGAGCATCGGATCGGCCGCCCGGCCCGACGCAGGGTCAAACTTGCGATCCGTCTCGATGGCGTTCTTTGAAAGTAAACGACCGGAGGCCGATCCTCCAATCGTCTTCGAGAGTGAGCATTCCGGCGCCGAGATCGCGTCTGATCCCGCAAGGGCCGAGGTCCCGTAAGAAGGCGCGAGCCCGCTGTGTGAGACCGTGGCAAGTCGATAGCGAGACGTCAATTTCAAGAAGTTTACCTTGCAGCGGACTGCGCCTTCGAAAGTATAGAGCGAGTTAAAGGGGCGAGGCGGCAAGAGAATCCAGGCGTTCGGGCGCGCCGGTCGACGACGGGCCTGTGCAGCGGCTTTGTCTTGTCGGTCAGGTTTAGGGACGTTCTTCACGGATAGTTCATCGTAGCGCTGAGAGATCACTTATCGTTGAACGGGGTTCCAAATCGATTGCTGGTATTGTTGTAGTCGGTCTATTCGCAGCGCGAGGGTGCGCGGCGACAGGCGCGGGATCAAGGGGCGGCGGTCCGCGCGCGGTTTTGTCTCGCCACTTGCGGCGTCGTTCGGCGAAGTTTCGCCGAACGGGAGAGGTTGTGGAAATGCGGTTGAAAGGGTTCGTCGGGATGATCGTCGTGGTCGCCGCAGGCGTCGCCGCCTATGGCGCCTACGCGCCTGACGTCGTCGACAGAATTTGGCCGGCGGCGGGCCCTTACGCGCATGGGCTGCATGACTTCGCAACCGCCGGCCGCAAGGAGACGACGCAAGCCGCGTCAACTGAACAGGGCGCGCCGCCTGCGCTGGTGTCGGTCGCCGCGACCAAGCGCGCCGACTATCCCCTCTATCTCGACAGTCTTGGGCAGGTCCAGGCCTACAACACCGTCACGGTGCGCACGCGCGTCGACGGACAAGTGATGAGAATCGCTTTCGTCGAGGGCCAGATGGTCAAGGCCGGCGATCTGCTCGTACAAATCGATCCGCGACCGTTCCAGGCCGCGCTCGATCAGGCCAAGGCGAAGAAGAGCCAGGACGAAGCCAGTCTCGCCAACGCGAAGCTCGACCTCCAGCGTTTTACGACTCTCGCCAAGCAGAGCTATGCGACCCAGCAGCAGCTCGACACGCAAAACGCCTTGGTCGCGCAATTGACCGCCTCGATCGCCGCCGACGACGCCTCGATCGACGCGGCGCAGGTCCAACTGGACTACACGACGATCCGCGCGCCGATCACCGGACGAACCGGCTTCCGCTTGGTCGATGAAGGCAACATCGTCGCCGCCTCGCAACAGACCGGCATTGTCACGATCGCACAGTTGCAGCCGATTACGGTGGTCTTCACCGAGCCAGAGCAGGACGTGACGAGAATCAATCAATTGCTGGCGAACGGCGCGCCGCAGGTTCTGGTCAAGACGTCGGATGGAAGCAAGACGCTGGCGAGCGGCAGCCTGACTTTGACGGACAATCAAGTCGACGTCGCTACAGGATCGATCCGCCTCAAGGCGGAGTTCGCCAATGAGGATGACGCGCTTTGGCCGGGCCTCGCCGTCGCGACGCGGCTGACCGTCGGGGTCGTCAAGGATGCGCTTGTCGTGCCGAGCGGCGCGATCCAGCACGGGCCGAACGGTCTTTTCGCCTATGTGATCGACGATCAGAACCGCGCCGCCATGCGCCAAGTGACCGTCACACATCAGGATCTGGAACAAGCCGTGGTCGAGAAAGGCTTGAAGGAGGGCGACCGGGTGGTGACGGTCGGCGCCTATGTTCTGCAGCCGGGCTCGCGCGTCGCCATCGACGCGACCACCAGTTCGGGAAGCTGAGCGGATGAACGGCGGCTTCTCGGCGCCTTTCATTCACCGTCCCGTGGCGACCACGCTGCTGATGGTCGCCATCCTGTTGGCGGGCATGGTGGCCTATCCTTTGCTGCCTGTCGCGCCGCTGCCGCAGATCGACTTTCCGACCATCACGGTGAGCGCGCAATTGCCGGGCGCTTCGCCCGAGACGATGGCCTCCTCGGTCGCCCAGCCGCTGGAGCGGCAGATCGCCCAGATTCCGGGCGTGTCGCAAATGACGTCGACGAGCCAACTCGGCGCGACCGCGATCAGCGTGCAATTCGACCTCGACCGCAACATCGACGCGGCCGCAAACGACATCCAGGGGGCGATCAACGCGGCCTCCGGCAATCTGCCGAAGACCCTGCCGGGTCCGCCCACTTATCGCAAAGTCAATCCCTCCGACACGCCCATTCTGATCATGTCGGTCCAATCGGACGTCGAGCCGATCATCGACGTCGACGATGCGGCGGAGAATATTCTCGCCCAGCAAATCAGCCAGATCTCCGGCGTTTCTCTCGTTCGCGTCGGCGGCCAGCAAACGCCCGCGATCCGCGTCCAGATCGATCCGACCAAGCTGGTCGAAAAGAATCTCCAACTCGAGGACGTACGCGCGCAAATCGGCATCGCCACCGTGGACAGCCCCAAGGGCTCCATCAACGGCGCGAAACAGTCGTTTACGATTTTCGACAACGACCAGCTGATTCATGCGAAGGAATGGAACGACGTCATCATCGCCTATCGCAACGGCGCGCCGGTGCGCATTCGCGATATCGGTCAGGCGGTCTCCGGTCCGACCGACGACACCCAAGCGGCTTGGAGCAACGGCAAACGCGGCGTCTTCCTGGTCATTTTCAAGCAGCCCGGCTCGAACGTCATCAAGACCGTTCAGCGGATCAAGCAGGCGCTCGTCCATCTGGAGGCGGCGATCCCGCAGACCATCCATGTCGGCATCATCTCCGACCGCACGACGACGATCAGAGCCTCGGTCAACGACGTTCAATTCACGCTGCTGCTGACGATCGCTCTCGTCGTGATGGTGATCTTCGTCTTCTTGCGAAGCCTGTGGGCGACCTTCATTCCGAGCGTCACCGTGCCTCTGGCGCTGCTCGGCGCCTGCGGCGCCATGTGGGCGGCGAGCTACAGTCTCGACAATCTCTCGTTGATGGCGCTGACCATCGCGGTCGGCTTTGTCGTCGACGACGCCATCGTCGTTCTGGAGAACATTACGCGCCATATAGAGGAAGGTCAGAGACCCTTCCAAGCCGCCCTCAAAGGGGCCGGAGAGATCGGCTTCACGGTCGTTTCTATCTCGCTCTCGCTCATTGCCGTGCTGATCCCGCTCCTGTTGATGTCGGGCATCATCGGCCGCCTGTTCCGCGAATTCGCCGTCACGCTGGCGATGACCATCGTCGTCTCGGCCTTCGTCTCGTTGACGTTGACGCCGATGATGGCCTCACGCTTCCTGAAGCCGCATGAGGCGGAAAGGCACGGACGTCTTTACCAATTGAGCGAGCGCGGTTTCGCGGCTCTGGCGAGAGGTTACGAGCGGGCGCTCGACGTCGTGCTGCGGCGTCGCCTGCTTACGATGATGGTGTTCCTCGCCACGGTCTGCGCGACCGGCTACCTCTTCGTGGTCATTCCCAAGGGCTTCTTTCCGCAACAGGACACGGGCGTCCTGTTCGGCAATTCCGACGCGCCTCAGGATATTTCGTTCGTCGAGATGATGAAGATGCAGGAGGAACTTGGCGCCATCGTCCAAGCCGATCCCGGCGTCGCGTCGGTCGCGATGGGCATCGGCGCCGGCGTCGGCGCCGTGGCGCAGAACAACGGCCGCATGTTCATTACGCTCAAGCCGCGGCACGAGCGTGACGCCGACGCCTTCCAAATCATCAACCGGCTCCGGCCGAAACTCGCCAAGGTCAAGGGCGTCAGGTTGTACCTGCAAGTCGCGCAGGACGTGAATGTCGGCGCGCGCGCCACCCGCACGCAGTTCCAATACACCGTCCAGGACGCCAATATCGACGAGCTCAACATCTGGGCGCCGCGCATCCTGGCCAAGCTGAAACAATTGCCGGAATTGCGCGATGTCGCGACCGACCAGCAGGTCGCCGGCACGACACTGACGATCTCGATCGATCGCGATATGGCCTCGCGCTTTGGGATACAGCCGCAGCTCATCGACGACACTTTGTATGACGCGTTCGGGCAGCGGCAGGTGACGCAATATTTTACGCAGCTCAACACCTATGAAGTGATCGAGGAAATTCTACCCAATCTGCAAGGCGATCCCAGTTCGCTCGACAAGCTTTACATCCGCTCGCCGACGACCGGACAACAAGTGCCGATGAGCGCCTTCGCGAAATGGACGACAAATCCGATCCAGCCCTTGTCGATCAGCCACCAATCGCAGTTCCCGGCCGTCACCATCAGCTTCAATCTCGCGCCGAATGTCGCGCTGGGTCCAGCGACCGTGGCGGTTCAGAACGCCGTCAACGAATTGCGGCCGCCTTCGGCGATAACAACGACGTTCCAGGGCAACGCGCAGGCTTTCCAGGATTCGTTGACGACCGTGCCGCTTTTGATCCTGGCGGCGTTGGTCACCGTCTATCTGATCCTCGGCATTCTCTATGAGAGCTTCGTCCATCCGCTGACGATTCTCTCGACCCTGCCGTCGGCGGGCCTCGGCGCCCTCGCCACGCTGATGTTGTTCGGTTACGAATTCAGCCTGGTCGCCCTGATCGGCACGATCCTGCTCATCGGCATCGTCAAGAAGAACGGCATCATGATGGTCGACTTTGCGATCGTCGCCGAGCGCGACGAGCATCTGACGACGGAGCAATCGATCCGCAAGGCGGCCCTAATGCGCTTCCGCCCGATCATGATGACGACGATGGCGGCTTTGCTCGGCGGCGTGCCGCTGATGCTCGGCCACGGCACCGGCGCGGAGCTGCGCCAGCCGCTCGGCTATACGATGGTCGGCGGCCTCATCGTCAGCCAGGCGTTGACCCTTTTCACCACGCCGGTGATCTATCTCTATCTCGACAGCCTCTCCAATTGGCTCTCCGGCTCGCGCCTGCGGCGCACGAAGAGCGAGCCGGAGGCGGAGCGCCAGGAAGACGCGCCCTGGCGCGAGAAGCAGCGCCCGCAAGCGGCCGAATAGCGGCGCAGCCGCCCATCGCGAAACGTCGTTTCGACGCGCCGCGGCGCCGGAATTCCGGCGGGCTTGTCGCCCCTGCATCTGATATGTTACACACAACTTAAGGGAGGACGCGTCTGATCCGGCGCG
The DNA here is from genome assembly GCA_035939375.1 of Roseiarcus sp. Taxonomy (GTDB): domain Bacteria; phylum Pseudomonadota; class Alphaproteobacteria; order Rhizobiales; family Beijerinckiaceae; genus Roseiarcus. The sequence continues at coordinate 4,024 of DASZFX010000271.1, read as the reverse complement.
TCATTGGCGTCTTCAAGGCGATGGGCCAACCTCGCCGAGCCAGGCGGATTTCTAAAGGTCGTGAGCACGAACCCCGATAGTCCTGACGTCGACAGGGCCGCCGCGACAAAGCCGGCGTCGCCGCCGCGCATCAAGAGAGAGGCGCGATGACGGACGCTGTGGCGTTTCACGATGTTGAACTGGCGCTGATCGGCGCCCAGCAGCCTTTCGTGCTCGAGGCGTTGAAACAGCGGTTCACTCTTCATTCGATCTATGCGGAGCCTGATCCCTTCGCCGCGCTCGCCCGCGTCGGTCACGCGATACGCGGCGCGGTCGGTCACGGCATGGCCGGACTGACGCGCCGTCATATCGAGCTGATGCCGAAACTCGAAATCTGTGCGCTCAACGGCGTCGGCCTCGAGACCAGCGATCTTCCCGCCATTCGCGAGCGCGGCATCGTCCTGACGACGACGCCGGTGCTTTTCGACGACGTCGCCGATCTCGCCATCGCCCTGGCGCTCGCCTGTTGTCGCCAGATCGCCCGCGCCGACCGCTTCGTGCGCGCCGGCCGCTGGGGGCCGGCGCGATTGCCGCTCGGGCGCAAGCTCACCGGCATGCGCGCCGGCGTGATCGGCCTTGGGCGCATCGGCGTCGAGGTCGCGCGCCGCCTGGAAGGCTTCAAAGCCAAAATCGGCTATGTCGATCCGGTTCGCCGCGATGCGCCCTACCAAGCGTTTCCAGACGCGTTGAGCCTCGCCCGCGACAGCGACATACTCTTTCTCTGCGCCGCGGGCGGACCCAAAGGCTCGCCGCCAATGGTCGGCAGCGAAGTCTTCGAAGCGCTCGGCCCACGCGGCATTTTCGTCAATATCGCGCGCGGCTGGCTGGTGGACGAAGCCGCGCTGGTCGCCGCGCTGATCGAGGGCACGCTCGGCTCGGCGGGTCTCGACGTCTTCTTCGACGAGCCGAAAGTACCCGCAGCGCTCCTCGAACGCGACAATGTCGTGCTGACGCCGCATATCGCCAGCGCGACCGAGGAGACGATGGGCGCCATGGGCGCCTGCGTCGTGGACAATCTGGTGAGCTGGTTTTCCGGGCGCGGCGCGCTGACGCCCGTCGCCTAACCTTAAGGCAGACTGCATGGCCCAAGCGCCGCATGCCGAACATCCGCCGCTGGAGCGCCTCGCGCGCCCCCGCTCGCTGTCGGAAATGGTGCTCGATCAAATCCGAGAATTGATCGTCACCGGCCGCCTTGCGCTCGGCGAGCAATTGTCCGAGGGGGCGCTCGCCGAGCGGCTCGGCGTGTCGCGGACGCCGGTGCGCGAGGCTTTCCTCAGGTTGGAGACTGAAAACATGGTGGAGGTGCGGCCGCAACGCGGCACCTTCGTTTTCTATTATGACGCCAAGCAATTGCGCGACATCAGCGAACTGCGCGGCATGCTCGAAATGAGCGCTTTGCGCGTCGCCCTGGCTCGCAAGCGCGCGCCATTGATCGCAGCGCTCGAGGCGATCGCCGGCGAATCGGAGGCGGCGGGAACGCAAGACGCCGTCGGCTATCAGGTCTTCGACTCGGCCTTTCACGGCGCGATCATCGAATCGACCGACAATCACGACCTCATCGAAGCCTATGAGCGCATTTCCGGCAGGGTGCGGGCGGTTCGCTACCGCTTCACCCACAGTCCCGAGCAGGTCAGCCGCTCCCAACGCGATCATCGCGATATTGTCGAAGCGCTGAAAGCGAGCCGCGACGCCGAGGCGATCAAGCGGCTCGGCAAACATGTCTATACAGGCTACGAGCTTTTCTTGTCCGAGATGAAATCGGCGAAACGGGAAGCCGGCAAAGCCACGGTCAAGCAAGCCAAGGCCAAAATGGAGGCTCAACGGTGAAGATCGCCAAGGTGAAGGTTCGTCGTCTCCATGGAACGCTGGAGACGGAAGGGCGATTCTGGGAAGAAAGGTTGGTACGGCCGATCGACATCTATCCCGAATATCGCAAACAAGGCCCGGTCGAGGGCGGCGAGCAGGTCGACGATCGTCACTTGAAGATCAGCGCCGATTATCTCGAGATCCATACCGACGACGGCGTGATCGGCGTCGCCGGGCCGATGTGGCGCGAGGCCTCGCATCTCATCCTGGCGCAACTCGCCCCGATCATCATGGGCAAGGATCCGCTGGCGATCGAACTCCTCTGGGATCAGATGCACCGCCTGCAGGTGCATGGCCGACAAGGCCACATGATGATCGCAATATCCGCCATCGATTGCGCGCTATGGGACCTCAAGGGCCGGGTCTTCAATCAACCGATCTGGCGCATCCTCGGCGGCCCGACGCGCGACAAGGTCCCGGCCTACGCCTCGATGCTCGGCTATGCCGTCGAGGACCTCGGCAAGGTCAAGGAACGGGCCCTCGCCTACAAGGCGAAGGGCTATGGCGCGCAGAAATGGTTCATCCGCCATGGGCCGATGAGCGGCCACGACGGCATGAAGAAGAATGTCGCGCTGGTGCGCACGCTGCGCGAGACGCTCGGCGACGATTACGACATCATGATCGACTGCTGGCAGAGCCTCAACCTCGACTATGCGGTGGAATTCTGTTCGCGAATCGAGGAATTCCGGCCGCGCTGGATCGAAGAATGCTTCATGCCCGATCGCATCGACAGCCATGTCAAGCTGAAGGCGAAGACCAATATTCCGTTGTCAGGCGCCGAGCATGAATATACGCGCTGGGGCTTCAAGCGCTTTATCGAGAAGGACGCGCTCGATATTCTGCAGCCCGACATCTATTGGGCCGGCGGCCTCAGCGAAACGCTGAAGATCGCCGCCTATGCGACCACGCATGATCTGATCACCATCCCACACGGCCATTCGACGCCGATCGGCATTCATTTTACCGTCGCCCAATCGCCGATCCACACGCCCTACCAGGAATATCTGGTCAAATGGAACCAGCTTCACATGCATTTCATGAAACATCCGCTTTGGCCGGTCGAAGGTTCGATTCCCCTGCCCTCTGCGCCTGGCGCAAATATGGATCTCGATCCGGCTAGAATCGAACGCGAGGAGGAAGTACGTGTCTGAGGCTGAGGGACTACAGGTCAGCGGCGGCGGCTGGGGCTCTCTTGCCCGCGTGCGCGCGCTCAAAGCCAAGCTCAAGCGGGGCGAGGCGGTCCTCGGCGCCTGGCTCAGTCTTACCGACCCTTGCGCGGCCGAAGTGCTGGCGCGCGTCGGCTTTGACTTTCTCCTGATCGACACCGAGCATGGCGCCTGGGACTTGGTGACGCTGCAGACCGCGCTAATGGGCTTTAACGGTACGGATACGACGCCATTCGTTCGGGTGCCGTGGAACGACCACGTGCGGATCAAGCAGGCGCTCGACATGGGCGTCGAGGGGATTCTCGCGCCGATGGTGCGCAATGTCGCGGAATGCCGCGAATTGGTGCGCGCCTGCCGCTATCCGCCGCAGGGCGGGCGCGGCTTTGGTCCGCGCCGCGCTTCGAACTACTATCGCAACATCGACGATTACGTCGCCGTCGCCAATGAGGCGATTTTCGTGATGCCGCAGATCGAGGACATTGCGACGCTGGATGACCTCGACGCGTTTCTCGCCGTGCCTGGAATCGACGCCGTCGCAATCGGCCCCAACGATCTATCCGGCACGACCGGCTTCTTCCGCCAACACAAGCATCCGACCAACAAAGGCGCGCTCGACAAAATCATCGCCCGCGCCGCCGCCGCCGGCGTTCCGGTCTGCCTCGGCGTCAATTCGAAGCCGGCCGAGCAGAAGGAATTGATCGCGCGCGGCGTCAGGCTGCTGCTCGCAACCTCGGATATGGAGCTCCTCGCCGGCGGCGCGCGTCAGGCGCTCGAGGCCAATCGCGCGGCGCTTGGCTCCTAGAGCCGTCGAGTTGTCTGAGTGGTATGTTGTATGGTAGTGTGCAAAGGACTGCTGAACAGTTTAGAGAGCAGGTCGTAAAGGGAGGAATTCATGGCAATACGCGGACTTATTGCGACTTGGACCGGCGCGGTCAGCCTCGGTCTCATCGCGG
>DASZFX010000270.1:0-7326 GCA_035939375.1 Roseiarcus sp. | reverse complement strand
GACTATGTGAGCCCGAGCGTCTGGGCCTGGCGGCCGGGGCGGGCGAAGAGGATGCGCGCCTATGTCGACCGGGTGCTTGCCCTGCTTCCCTTCGAGCCCGAGGCGCACCGAAAACTCGGCGGGCCGCGCTGCGACTATGTCGGCCATCCGCTGATCGAGCGACTTTCCGAATTGCGGCCGGGCGCGATGGAGGCGGCGCGGCGCAGCGCCTCGCCGCCGCTGATCGTCGTCATGCCTGGCTCGCGCCGCGCCATTGTTTCGCGCTTGCTGGACGATTTCGGCGCCGCTTTGGCCTTGGTCGAGCGAGCGGCGGGGCCGATCGAACCGGTTCTGCCGACCGTGCCGCATCTTGAAGCCTTTGTTCGCGAGCGCGTCGCCCGCTGGGCGAGGCCGCCCCACGTCATCCTCGAGGAGAAGGAGAAGTTCGCGGCGTTTCGCTCCGCCCGCGCCGCGCTGGCCGCCTCGGGCACGGCGACGCTCGAACTGGCGCTCGCCGGCGTCCCCATGGTCGGCGCTTACAAAGTCTCGACGATTGAAACGCCCCTGAAGTACTTCATTCGCGCGCCCTCGATCCTCTTGCCCAATCTCGTACTTGGCGAGCGGGCGATCCCCGAAATCCTGCAAGACGAATGTACGCCGCAGCGTCTTGCAACGGCGCTCGGGGCGCTTGTGCGCGACGGCGCGGAGCGCAACGCGCAACTGGCGGCGCTGGCGCGCCTCGATGCCCTGATGCAGCTTGGCGAAGGGGAGACGCCGAGCGGGCGGGCGGCGCGCTTGACGCTGGCGACGATCGAGCCAAGCGGAGCGACAACGCAATCGCCGGCGGCGCTGGCCTAGAGTCGTCGACGCGACGCGGCGCCGATCAAGACGGTCCTCAAATGCGAAGGAGCGCCCCTACCGCTTGGTCATTGGCACGTACTCGCGGCGCTTGGCGCCCGTGTAGAGTTGGCGGGGGCGGCCGATTTTCTGGCTGGGATCCTCGATCATCTCTTTCCATTGCGCGATCCAGCCGACCGTGCGGGCGACCGCGAAAAGCACGGTGAACAAGGCGGTTGGGAAACCCATCGCCTTCAGCGTGATGCCCGAATAGAAATCGATGTTCGGATAGAGCTTCTTCTCGATAAAATAGGAATCATGCAGGGCGATGCGCTCGAGTTCGATGGCGACGTCGAGCAGCGGATCGTCCTTGATGCCGAGTTCGTTGAGGACGTCATGCGCCGTCTTCTGCATGATTTTGGCGCGCGGATCATAGTTCTTGTAAACGCGGTGGCCGAAACCCATAAGGCGGAACGGATCGTTCTTATCCTTGGCCTTTGCGATATATTTCGGAATGTTTTCAACCGCGCCGATTTCGCCGAGCATTTTGAGCGCCGCTTCGTTGGCGCCGCCATGCGCCGGTCCCCAGAGACAGGCGATGCCGGCGGCGATGCAGGCGAAAGGATTGGCGCCGGACGATCCGGCGAGACGGACCGTCGACGTCGATGCGTTCTGCTCGTGATCGGCGTGGAGGATGAAGATGCGGTCGAGGGCCCGCGCAAGAACGGGATTGACCTTGTATTCCTCGCAAGGCACCGAGAAGCACATATTGAGGAAATTCGCGGCGTATTCGAGATCGTTCTTCGGATAAACAAACGGCTGGCCGATCGAATATTTATACGCCATCGCGGCGAGCGTCGGCACTTTGGCGATCATCCGCATCGAGGCGATCATGCGCTGGGTCGTGTCGGTGATGTCGGTCGAATCATGATAGAAAGCGGCGAGCGCGCCGACCGAGGCGACCATCACCGACATCGGATGCGCATCGCGCCTGAATCCGTTGAAGAAGCGCGCCATCTGCTCATGCACCATCGTGTGGCGCGTGACTCGATAATCGAAGTCCGCCTTTTGCGCGGCGGTCGGCAACTCGCCGTAGAGAAGCAAGTAGCAAGTCTCCAAAAAGACGCCATGCTCGGCGAGCTGCTCGATCGGATAGCCGCGATAGAGCAACACGCCCTCATCGCCGTCGATATAGGTGATCGCCGACTCTGTGCTCGCCGTGGAGGTGAATCCGGGATCATAGGTGAACATCCCGGTTTGGCCGTAGAGCTTGCCGATGTCGATGACTTCCGGGCCGATCGACCCCGTTTTGATCGGAAGCGCGACATCCTTGTCGCCGAGTTTCATGGTCGCCGAAGTCGCCGACATCGCCGGTCCTCACATTGTTCGCCGCCGGAAAGCAGAACCCGCCCGCCAAGCGATTGTGCACTGCGAAAACGCTATCCGATCGGACCGGGCGCCACAAGCCGGTAAGTGAGCGTCACGGGCATTTGACGGGCCGCTCGTCCCGCTTCGCTATTGCGGATTTTCGAGGCTGAAGGCTTGGGCGTTTTCGTCATAGGCGAAAAGCTCGCCGTAGCGGCCGAGATTGATGACCGAGCGCAAAGTGCGTTCGGCATAGTCCTCGGACATGTAATCCTCGATTTCCTCGCGGAAACGCGTCGCCGGCGCGCGGTGGCTCGGCCGTTCGTCGAGAACGCGTTTGATCCGCGCCGCGAGAGGGACATAGGCGAGGAGATGGTCGCCGACCATTTTCTTGCGCTGATCGACCTCGGCGTCGGCGAAGCGCTTGCCCGCTTGCGTCAGCTTGATGTCGCCCTCTTCCAGTTCGGCGAAGCGCAGGAGCTGCAGGGTCTCCGCGAGGGGGAAGAGATCGTCGATCTCCAATTGCAGGGAGTCGGCAAGGTGGGGCAGATCGGCGCGGCCGTTGTAAGGGGGCGCGGCGAGTTCTTCGATCAGGCCGGCGAGCGAATTGGTCGAGACCCGCGGCAGCGCCATCGCAAGGCCGGTGCCGGGCAGGGAGCTCTCGCGACCCGCGACGGGCTTTGCGTCCGGGCGTTGGGTCATCCGCCCGTAAATGGCGTCGACCAACTGACGGAAATCGGGGTCAAGACGGTTGCGCGGGTGTTGCAGCGGCACTTTGATCTCGGCCGCGATCCGGCCGGGATTTGAGGCGAGGACCAGGATGCGGTCGCACATCAGCACCGCCTCCTCGATATTGTGGGTGACCATCAGGATCGACTTGATCGGCATGCGCCCTTCCGACCAGAGATCGAGAAGGTCGGTGCGCAAGGTTTCGGCGGTCAGCACGTCGAGGGCGGAGAACGGCTCGTCCATCAGCAGGATTTTCGGATGGACGACGAGGGCGCGGGCGAAACCGACGCGCTGACGCATGCCGCCCGACAGCTCTTTCGGATAAGCCGATTCGAAGCCGTCGAGCCCGATAAGGTCGATCGCCGCGAGCGCGCGCTTGCGCGTCTCCTCCAGTTTCTCGCCCTGAGCGCGCAGGCCGAGCTCCACGTTGTCGAGAACCGAGAGCCAGGGATAGAGCGCAAAGCTCTGGAAGACCATGGCGACCCCTTCGGCCGGGCCCGACACGTCCTGACCCTGGAACTTGACCACGCCGGAGGTAGGCTTGGCGAGCCCCGCGATGATGCGCAACAGCGTGGATTTGCCGCAACCCGATCGCCCGAGCAGGCCGACGATCTCGCCCTCGCGAAGGGTCAGCGAAACATCGTCGAGCACCGGTTGGCCGACTTCGCCCGAGGCTTTGAGATAGGTCTGACTGACATGGCTCACATCGAGCAGAGTGGTCGAAGCGACATCGAGCATGGGGGTCCCCTAAGACGGCGTTTGTCGGCGCAGCGCTTGCCGCCGCAGATTAAAGACGCAGGCGGCGCTCCGCATAGGCGTAGAGCCGACGCCAGAACAGACGATTGAACAGGGTGACGAAGATCGACATGACGGCGACGCCGAGAACGATCTTTGGAAAGTCGCCTTTCTCGGTGGCTTGGGCGATATAGGCGCCGACACCGTGAGCGCTGACCGTATGATCCTTCCACTTGACGTATTCGGCGACGATCGAAGCGTTCCAGGAGCCGCCCGAGGCGGTGATGGCGCCGGTGAAATAATAGGGGAAGATGCCGGGCAGGATGACGTTCTTCCACCATTGCCAGCCGCGGACGTGGAAGGTGGCGGCCGCCTCCCTGAGGTCATTGGGGAAGGCGGTCGCGCCGGCGATGACGTTGAAGACGATATACCATTGCGTGCCGAAGACGATGAGCAGGCTCAGCCAGATGTCGGGGTTGAGGTTGAAAGCGAGCACGATGCTGACCGCGGCGCCGAACAAAAGATTTACCGGAAAGGCGGCGAGGAACTGAGCGAACGGCTGCACGCGTTCGGCGATGCGCGGGCGAAGTCCGATCCAAACGCTGGCCGGAACCCAAATCGCCGAGGCGATCGCGATCAGCACGACGACGCGAATGAGCGTGAGCGTCGTGAGCCCGACGACATCCAGCGCGTCGCTCCAGGTCAGCTCGGTTCCGATATACTCGATGACTGTCCACAGCGCCCACAATGCGATTGCAACCACGAGGCCGATCCATGCCGCATCTATGACGCGCGAGGCGGTCGAGGAGGCGGCGAACGAGCGCTTTCGGAACGAAGCCGGCGCGCCGATGCGCCAAAGCGCGGCCGAACGCAAGGCGCGCACCAGCGGCAGGTAGGAATTGCGCAGCCAGAAGGTGCGCTGGAGAACGTCCAAAGCCCAAGATTGCTCGACGATCTGCGAAGCCGTCGTTTCGACGCGGAACTTCGCGGCCCAGGCGATGATCGGGCGGAACAGCAATTGGTCATAGATGAGAATGACGATGGCCATGGTGACGACCGCGGCAAAGATCGCGTCCCACCGGCCTTGGTCATTGGCCGCGGCGATGTAGGAGCCGACGCCGGGCAAAGTGATCGTCGTATCGCCGACGGTGATCGCCTCGGAGGCGACCACGAAGAACCAGCCGCCCGACATCGACATCATCGTATTCCAGATCAGGCCGGGCACGGCGAAGGGCGCCTCCAATTGCCAGAATTTCTGCCAGCCGGTCAGGCGAAAGCCGCGCGAGACCTCGTCGAGATCGCGCGGCACCGTGCGCAGCGACTGATAGAAGGAAAAAGCCATGTTCCAGGCCTGACTCGTGAAGATCGCGAAGATCGCCGCGCATTCGGCCCCTAGGACGCTGCCCGGAAAAAGTCCGAGGAAGAAGGTCACCGTGAAAGAGAGAAAACCGAGGATCGGCACCGATTGCAAAATGTCGAGGATCGGGATCAGCACCATTTCGAAACGTCGGCTCTTGGCGGCGAGCGTCGCATAAGTGAAGGTGAAGAGGAAGGAAGCGACCAGCGCCGCGAACATGCGCAGCACCGTGCGCAACGCGTAATAGGGCAAGCTCCAATAGTTGAGGTCGATGGCGGGCTCATTGGGAGCGGGAAGCGGAATGCTCATGCCGTGAAAGGCGTGAACGACGCCGACGAAAGCGGCCATGATCGCGCCCAGCGCGAGGACGTCCCAATGATTGGGCAAGGCCCGCCGTCCAACCGACGCGATCGTTTCAAGTCTCGTCATCGGCTCATCCCTGAGGCGCCAAGATCAAAGGTTGGGAACCACGAATTCAGGAGCGAACGCAATAGAAAAATAGCGGCCCGACGCCGCATCTCGCGGTTGCCGAATCCCGCATCGGTCGGTGGTCCGCCCCCTCAGCCGACCCATTGGCTGACGGTCATGACAGAGATGCGACAAAGACGCCGAGCCTCGAAGCCGCGAGAGCGCCGCGCTTCAGGCGGCGCGGGCGCAGTCGCTCAAACGGCCAAGGCTCTCCTCGCGCCCGAGCACGGCAAGCACGTCGAAAATGCCCGGTGAGGTCGCGCGGCCGGTGAGCGCGGCGCGTAACGGCTGGGCGATCTGGCCGAGCTTGGCGCCGCTCTCGCCGGCATAGTCCCTGACCGCCGCTTCGATCGCCGGCGAGGTCCATTCGCCGATCGCCGCCAGGCGCGGCAACAGAGCGGCGATATGAGCGCGCCCGCCTTGGGCGACGATTTCCCGGGCGCGCTCATCGAGCTGCAGCGGACGCGCGGAAAAGAGGTATCCGGCCCCGTCGACAAGCTCCACCAACGTCTTGGCGCGCTCCTTCAGGCCCGGCAAAGCGGCGGCCAATTTCGCGCGCCCGGCGGGGTCGAGGCGCCTGCCGAGTTCCGGTCCGCCGGGAAGATACGGCAGGCTCTCGATCAGCGTCGCCAGAAGCTCGGCATCCGTCGTTGCGCGCATATAATGGCCGTTCATATTCTCCAGCTTGGCGAAATCGAAGCGCGACGGCGAGCGGCCGATCGCGGCGAGATCGAAATCTTCCATCATCTCCTCAGTGGAGAAGAACTCCTTGTCGCCATGGCTCCAGCCGAGCCGCACGAGATAGTTGCGCAAGGCGGCGGGAAGGTAACCCATCTCGCGATAGGCCTCGACGCCGAGCGCGCCATGGCGCTTCGAAAGCTTGGACCCGTCCGGCCCATGGATCAGCGGAATATGCGCCATGACCGGCGCCTCCCAACCGAGCGCCTGATAGATCTGCAACTGACGCGCGGCGTTGGTCAGATGGTCGTCGCCGCGGATTATATGCGTGACGCCCATGTCATGATCGTCGACGACGACGGCGAGCATGTAGGTCGGCGTTCCATCCGAGCGCAAAAGGACAAGATCGTCGAGGTCCTTGTTGGCGAGGGCGACGCGGCCCTGTACCTTGTCGTCGATGATAGTCTCGCCCTCCTGCTTGGCGCGCAGACGTATGACCGGCTTGACGCCGGGCGGCGCCTCGGAAGGGTCGCGGTCGCGCCAACGCCCGTCATAGCGCATGGGCCGGCCTTCCGCGCGCGCCTGCTGACGCATCTCATCCAGCTCCTCGGGGCTCGCATAGCAGCGATAGGCGCCCCCCGAGGCGATCAGGCTCTCGGCGACCTCGCGATGGCGCTGAACGCGCGCGAACTGACTGATCGCATCGCCATCCCATTTGAGTCCGAGCCATCTCAGCCCATCGATGATCGCGGTCACCGCCGTTTCGGTCGAGCGTTCACGGTCGGTGTCTTCAATGCGCAGCAGGAAGGTTCCGCCATGACGGCGCGCATAGAGCCAATTGAACAACGCGGTTCGCGCGCCGCCGATATGCAAAAAGCCGGTCGGAGAGGGCGCGAAGCGCGTCACAACTTTCGTCATCGGCCTGATCGATTCCAATATTGATTTTGAGGCGCGGCAAAAACGGCCGATAGCCGAATTTCCGCCCTCGCCAACCTCTCGCGCCCCTGTATCATGGCGGGCTGACGGCGCCAAAGGGCGGGGGCGCATGAAAGCGTTGGGGGGAGCGGGCGTTTTGGCGGGCGCGGGTCAGGCCCGGGCCGCCGCGCGGCCTGTTCTGACCGAGCGCTTCACTGAGGCTTTCGCGCGCGAAGTCGAGGAACGCCGGCTATCCCTGTGGA
>DASZFX010000269.1:0-4262 GCA_035939375.1 Roseiarcus sp. | reverse complement strand
TACTATTATCGTTCTGCGCGACCTCTTTGAGCCCTTCGACGAAGCCTAACAGCTTCGCCCCGCTCGATCTTCCCGCAACTTCGTAAGAAGCGGCGGCGGACGAAGGTAAAAAGACGGCGCCGCATGCTAGTATGCAATAGGCCTTTGGGAAGTCAATCAAGCCTCCTCCGCCCGGAAATCATCGCTTTTTCTTGCGCGGCGGCGCGTTTGCCGAAGCTCGGCGCGGCGCCGCGCCGAGCACGTTTCTCAGACGAGCGAGAATGAGGTCGCGACCCTGGCGGCCGAACGCCGCCGAAGATTGACGAGCGCTTCGCGTGTACCAAGTCTTGTCCGACAGGCGATCGAGATCGACCCCCTCCGGACACAAAGCCATCAACAATGACGTCTCGCCCCGGCCGGCGTGATCGAACGGATAGCCCTCCATGGTTTCCGGCGTCATCAGCGCATGCGCCTTGATCCAGTTGAACGGATCGTCGCCCGAGGATTGCTGGGCGTAGTAATCCGCCATCGCCTCCCTGCCCCACCAGCCCTCGCCGCTCTCCTTCTCGAGAAACGCGAAAATCGTCTGGCGGGCGGCGAATTTGAAGGCGAGGTCGGTCGGCATGCCGGCCGCGAAATTCTCGGTCTGATGGTGGATGATGACGTGGATGTTGCGAAAGCCGATGCGCAAGAGACCGCGAAACATTTCCCGGGCCAAGGGGACCAGCTTCTCCGCGTCGACATGAAGCGAGCCATTGCCTTCGGGCGGCTCGACCGCATAGCTCGCCGCGCCGTAGTAGAAGGGCGGCAGGACGACGAGGTCCATCTCCCGTTCGAGAATTTCGAGGATTTTCACCACCGCCAGCGTGTCCATGCCCACAGCCATATGCTCGCCGTGATATTCCAAGACGCCGAGCGGCAGAACGACCGGCCAGCGCTTCTCGACTGCGGTTCGGATCTCGCGCGGCAGCATCAGTTCAAAACGCATGGCCGGCTCCAGGGACCGCCTGAGGCTCGCGTCGGCGCGTTTTCGACATTTCCTCCCCTCGAGCCCCGTCTCTGAGCCGAGCCTTGGCGGCTTCGACATTTGGCGGCTTTGATTGAGCGATCAGGGTTGCATAGCGCCCCTCGCGCGTCGAGAGCCGTCGCGACCGCGCTTGAACGAGGTCCGGTATGGCGCATCCCCCCGCGCTCGAAATCCCGCTTTCGTTTGCGGGCTTGCGCGAAGCTCGGCTATCAGGACCAAAGGCGGTCGCGGCCTGGAGGCAGGGGATTGGACGGACTCTACGATCTTGCGATCATCGGCGGCGGGATCAACGGTTGCGGCATCGCGCGCGATGCGGCGGGCCGCGGCCTCAAAGTCTATCTGTGCGAGAAGGAGGACCTCGCCAGCGGGACCTCCTCGGCCTCGACCAAGCTCATTCATGGCGGATTGCGCTATCTCGAATATTTCGAGTTTCGCCTTGTTCGCGAGGCGCTTATGGAGCGCGAAATCCTCTGGCGCATCGCGCCTCACGTCATTTGGCCGCTCCGCTTTGTGCTGCCGCATCACAAGGGCTTGCGCCCCCCTTGGATGTTGCGGCTTGGCCTCTTCCTCTATGATCATCTCGGCGGGCGTCGGCTCTTGCCGCCGGCGCGGCGCCTCGATCTGACGCGCGATCCGGCCGGCCGGCCGTTGCGTCCCGGCTTTCGGCGCGGATTCGAGTATTCCGATTGTTGGGCGGACGACGCGCGCCTCGTCGTGCTCAATGCCCGCGACGCCGCCAACCGCGGCGCGATGATCCGCACCCGCGCCGAGGCCATTGCGGCCGAGCGCGGCCCCGACGCGTGGCGCCTGACGACGCAACGGCGACCTACCGGCGAGATCGAGACGATCAAGGCGCGGATTCTGATCAACGCCGCCGGGCCCTGGGTCGGTGAGGTTTTCGCTCTGGCTCGGCCCGGCCATTCGCGGGCGAGCGTGCGCCTGGTGCAAGGATCGCATATCGTCGCGCCTCGCCTCTACGAGCATGACCGCTGCTATATTTTTCAGAACGCCGACAATCGGATCATCTTCGCCATCCCCTATGAACGGGATTTCACTTTGATCGGCACGACGGACCGCGACTATGTCGGCGATCCGGCGCGGGTTCGCGCTTCAGCCGAAGAGATCGAGTATCTCTGCCGCTCGGCGAGCGAATATTTCGCGTCCCCGATCAAAGCCGCCGACGTCGTCTGGACCTATTCCGGCGTACGCCCGCTTTACGACGACGGGGCGAGCGCAGCCCAGGCAGCCACTCGCGACTATGTGCTGGAGCTGGACGAGACGGGCGGCGCGCCGATCCTCTCGATTTTTGGCGGCAAGATCACTACTTATCGCCGCCTCGCGCAGCATGCGCTCGAAAAGCTCGCAGCCCATATCGGCGCTGATGCGCTCGCCAAGCGCGACTGGTCCGGCGCCGCCCCGCTGCCGGGCGGCGACTTTCCCGTGCAGGGCTTTGAGACGCTGGTCGCCGCTCTCGCCGGCGACTATCCCTGGCTGGACGCGAGCCAAATCCGCCGCCTCGCGCGCGCCTATGGGACGAAGGCGCGCGAGATACTTGGAAACGCGCTAAGTCCAGCCGCTCTTGGCCGCGACTTCGGCGCGGGCCTGACCGAGGCCGAGACGCTCTACCTGATGCGGGAGGAATGGGCCGAAGAGGCCGCCGACATCATCTGGCGCCGCTCGAAGCTCGGCCTGCGTCTGTCGCCGGATCAGGTCGCCGAGCTCGATCTCTTCATGGCCGGGCATTGCGGCAAGGGGGCCGGCGCCGCCGCGCCGAATTTGCTATCCAAGAGCTCATCGCCATGACAGCGCATGTCCTCGTCGTCGACCAAGGCACCACTTCCACCCGCGCCATGATCTTCGGGCCTGACGCCGTTCCGATGGCCACAGCGCAGCAGGAGTTCAGACAGATTTATCCCCACCCAGGCTGGATCGAGCACGATCCGGCCGATCTCTGGGGCACGACGCTCGCGACGATGCGCGAAGCTCTCGCCAAGGCCGCTCTGCGGCCGGGCGCACTGGCCTCGCTTGGGCTCGCCAATCAGCGCGAGACGACGCTCGTCTGGAGCCGCAAGACCGGCGCGCCCATCTACAACGCCATCGTCTGGCAGGATCGCCGCACCGCCGATCTTTGCGCGCGGCTGACCGCCGAAGGCTGCGAAGCGCTGGTCAGCGAGCGCGCCGGCCTCGTCATCGACCCCTATTTTTCCGCGAGCAAGATCGCCTGGATCCTCGACAATGTCGAGGGCGCAAGGGCCAGGGCGGAGCGCGGCGAACTCGCCTTCGGCACCGTCGATACGTACCTTTTGTGGCGCATGACGGACGGCGCGGTCTTTGCGACCGACGCGACCAACGCCTCGCGGACAATGCTGTTCAACATTCACGCCGGTCGGTGGGACGAGGATTTGGCCCGCCTCTTCCGCGTGCCCCTTTCGATGCTCCCGGACGTCCGGGACACAGCCGGGGATTTCGGCGCCATCCGCGCCGAGCATCTCGGTTTTGCCCTGCCGATCCTGGCCGTCGCCGGCGATCAGCAGTCGGCGCTCGTCGGCCAAGCCTGCTTTGCGCCGGGCATGGTGAAGGCGACCTATGGCACGGGCGGATTCATCCTCTTCAACACGGGGCCGACGCCGGTCAGATCGAAGCACGGCCTGTTGACGACGATCGGCTACCAATGGCGCGGGAAACGCGCCTATGCGCTGGAAGGTTCGATCTTTTCAGCGGGCGCGACCGTACAATGGCTGCGCGATGGGCTGGGAATCATCCGCTCTTCGGACGAAGCCGGCGCGCTCGCCGCCACAGCCGATCCCGAACAGCCGGTCTATCTCGTGCCGGCCTTCGCCGGGCTCGGCGCGCCTCATTGGAGCAGCGAGGCGCGCGGGACCATCGCCGGCCTCACCCGCGGTTCGACCCGCAAGGAGCTGGCGCGGGCGGCGCTCGAAAGCGTCGGCTATCAGACGCGCGATCTCATCGGCGCGATGCATGCCGATGTCGGCGGGGCGCTGAGCGGTCCCCGGTCGATTATCCGCGTCGACGGCGGCATGACGGCGAGCGATTGGACGATGCAATTTCTCGCTGACATGCTTGCCGCCCCTGTCGATCGCCCTAATGTGCGCGAGACGACGGCGCTCGGGGCCGCTTTCCTGGCCGGCTGGCAGGCCGGCGTCTTCGCTGGTCCTGAGGACTTCGCCAAGACTTGGCGCCTCGAACGTCGCTTCGAGCCTGCGATGGCGGAGGCCGAACGGGAAAAGCGCTACAA
>DASZFX010000268.1:0-4147 GCA_035939375.1 Roseiarcus sp. | reverse complement strand
AATTCATACAGTTCCTGTATTCCTCTTTCTCCTTGTCGGAAGGCCCGCCGCCGCAGACCCGCTCGACATCGAGACTGGGCAGCGAAGTCATGACCGCTGCGATGAAGACGATCGGAAGCACGGATAGTTCCTTATCAGTTCAGGCGCACTCTCTGCGCGCCTGTGCGGCGCTTTTCCGACAATCGCCCACACGTTTGCGTGAATCGCGCCGGCCTGCGGCTTGGGTTTCGAAGACTATTGCGGCCCGCATATTGTTGGTCCTTTCGCCGGGCGCAGCGGCCACCGGCCGTGGCGCATGGGGCGAAAGCGCGAATCCAAATTTTGCGCTATAAGCCATTGATATCGCCCGATTCGCAATATTACATATTTGGAAATCGCGGCGAAGTCTCCAAACGAGCGTCATTGAAATCACTCGCGTTAGGCTTGCCAGGGCCCGCGCGCTCGCCTATATCCCGCCCCATCCCACAGGCGGACTTTCGCGGCTCCTGCTTCAAGGCGTCGCTCCGGTGGAGGGCTTAAAAAGCTCTCTTCTCAGGTCCGCCGAGGCATAACCGGAAAGGACTTGAAACGGCATGTCTTTGCCTGATTTTTCCATGCGCCAATTGCTCGAAGCAGGCGCGCACTTCGGCCACCAGTCGCATCGCTGGAACCCCAAGATGGCGCCTTATATCTTCGGGGCGCGCAACAACATCCACATCATCGATCTCGCCCAGACCGTGCCGCTGCTGCACCAGGCCTTGAAGGCGGTGTCGGATACGGTCGCCAAAGGCGGGCGCGTGCTTTTCGTCGGCACCAAGCGACAGGCAGCCGACGCTATCGCCGAGGCCGCCAAGCGCTCGGCGCAATATTACATCAACGCCCGCTGGCTCGGCGGCATGTTGACCAACTGGAAGACGATTTCCGGATCGATCTCGCGGCTGCGTAAGCTTGACGAGATGCTGGCCGCCGGCGCCGTCGGCCTCACCAAGAAAGAGCGCCTGATGCTGTCGCGCGAGCGCGAGAAGCTCGAAAAGGCGCTTGGCGGCATCAAGGACATGGGCGGCACGCCCGACCTCGTCTTCGTCATCGACACCAACAAGGAGCAATTGGCGATCAAGGAGGCCAACCGGTTGAAGATTCCGGTCGCCGCCATCCTCGACACCAATTGCGATCCCGACGGCATCGCCTATCCCGTCCCCGCCAACGACGACGCCGGCCGCGCGATCCAGCTCTATTGCGATCTCGTCGCCAGGGCGGCGATCGACGGCATTTCGCGCGGCCAGGGCGCGCTTGGCGTCGATCTCGGCGCGGCGGAGACGCCGATCGCCGAACCGCTGCCCGAGACGAGCGCCGCGCCGGCCGAGATCGAGGCGCCGATCGAGCATTTCGAACTTCTCTCCGCCCCGCGCGGCGCGCCGGACGATCTCGCCAAGCTCACCGGCGTCGGCCCGCAGATCGTCAAGAAGCTGAACGACGCCGGCGTCTTCCACTATTGGCAGATCGGCGCGATGACCGAGGCCGAGGCCAACAAGTTCGACGCCGATTTGAAGCTCAACGGGCGCATCGCGCGCGACCATTGGATCGATCAGGCCCGCGCCTTGACGGCGGCGCCTTTGACGGAAGCCGAAGTCTGAGCGCCGCTTCGAAGCGCCCGGCGGCCAAAGCCGGGCGCTCCTCTTTCGGGCGTCATCCGCCCAATTTCCAACGATAGGGAACGGCCATGGCCAATGTCACGGCGGCGCTGGTGAAGGAGCTTCGCGAGCGTACCGGCGCCGGAATGATGGATTGTAAAAATGCGCTGACCGAGAGCAACGGCGAGATCGAGACGGCGGTCGATTGGTTGCGTAAGAAGGGTCTCGCCAAGGCGGCCAAGAAGAGCGGGCGCATCGCCGCCGACGGGCTCGTCGGCGTGGTGGTCGAAGCAAATATCGGCGTCGTCGCCGAGGTGAATTCGGAGACGGATTTCGTCGCCCGCAATGACGATTTCCAGGCGCTGGTGCGCGGCATTCTTGCAGCGGCGCTCGACAAAGGTCCCGGCGTCGACGCCGAGGCGCTCAAGCGCTCGCATTTTCCCGGCGGCGGCACGATCGAGGAGGCGATCGCCAACGCTATTGCGACGATCGGCGAGAACATCACGCTTCGCCGCGCCCAGGGGCTGCACGTCTCCCACGGCGCGATCGGCCACTATGTGCATGGCGCCGTCGTCGATGGGCTTGGCCGGATCGGCGTCGTCGTTGCCCTGGAATCGAAAGGCGCGGATGATCCGCTTGTCGCCCTCGGGCGTCAGATCGCGATGCATATCGCCGCGGCGAGCCCGCTGGCGCTCGATCCTTCGGGTCTCGACTCCGCCGTCGTCGAGCGGGAAAAATCGGTGCTGAGGGAGAAGAACGCCGGCAAGCCGGCCCATGTCCTGGAGAAGATCGTCGAGTCGGGCCTCAAGACATACTACAAGGAGGTCTGCCTCCTCGATCAGTCGTTTGTCCATGATGCGGCCAAGAGCGTCGCCCAGGCGGTGAAGGAAGCCGAGAAGAGCGTCGGCGCGCCGATCGCGGTCAAGGGCTTCGTGCGCTACGCGCTCGGCGAGGGCATTGAAAAACCGGCTGGTGAAAGCTGACGTTGAAGATTTTTCGGGGCGGCCTTCGAGCCGCCCCTTTTTCATCGTTCACGCCCCGGGCGACCGGTGCGAAGAGGGCGATGAGCGAATAAGGTTGCGGCGGTTCGATTCGCCGCGCCCTAAAAGGCGAAACGGACGCAATCAGCGAGGCCTTTAATGCCCGACCTGGACCCCGCCCGCGGCGAGCCGCTGTTCAAGCGCGTCGTGATCAAATTGTCCGGCGAGGCTCTGATGGGCCCCAAGGCGCATGGTCTCGACATGGAGACCCTCCATCGTATCGCCGGCGATCTGAAAGTGACGCGCGACATGGGGGTCCAAGTCGCGGTGGTGGTCGGCGGCGGCAATTTCTTTCGCGGGCTCGCCGGGGCGGACAAGGGCATCGAGCGGGCGCGCGCCGATTCCATCGGCATGCTGGCGACCGTGATGAACGCGCTCGCCATGGAGGGCGCGCTCGAGGAGATCGGCCAGCCGGCGCGGGTGCTTTCCGCCGTCGCCATGCCCTCTGTATGCCAGCCCTATTCGCGCCAGGCGGCGCTCGCCCATCTGGTCAAGCGCCGCGTCATTCTTCTGGCGGGCGGCACTGGCAATCCGTTCTTTACGACCGATACCGGCGCCGCCTTGCGCGCCGCCGAACTCTCCGCCAACGCCGTGATGAAGGCGACTCAGGTCGACGGCATCTATACGGAAGATCCAAAGAAGAACGCCGCCGCACGGCGCTACGAGCGCCTGACGCATGACGAGGCGATCGAGAGGAGCCTTGCGGTGATGGACACCGCCGCCTTCGCCCTCGCGCGCGAGAACCGCATCCCGATCATCGTCTTTTCAGTCAATGAACCCGGCGCGATACCGGCCGCGCTGCTCGGGCAGGGCAGGGCGACCTACGTCATGCCGTGAGGCGCGGCCTGGGCTGGGCTGGCCTGATCGAGTCCACGAGCCTCTTAGGTCCAACGGTTTTATTGGGTCGACGAGCTTCAAGACGCCGATACTTGACGACGGTCGCGCGGCGCCGCAGTCGTCTGATCGTGGCAGGAGGTTCGCGAATGGCCACGGATGTCGCAAGGGCGCCGTCGAGCGAAACGCGCGCCTCGGCGCTCGAAGCCGCTTATACGAAAATCACTTGGCGGCTCATCCCGTTCCTCGCAATCCTCTGGATCATCGCGTGGATCGATCGTGTAAACATTGGCTTCGCCAAGCTGCAAATGCTCGACGATCTCAAGTTCAGCGAGGCCGCTTACGGCTTCGGAGCCGGCGTTTTCTTTCTCGGCTATTTCCTCTTCGAGGCGCCGAGCAACCTTTTGCTGACGCGGATCGGCGCGAGGAAGACCATAGCGCGGATCACGATCGGCTGGGGCGCGACCAGCATTCTCATGATGCTCGTGAAGACGACGGCGGTATTCTACGGCTTGCGTTTTTTGCTGGGGGTGTTCGAGGCTGGCTTCTACCCCGGCATTATCCTCTATTTGACCTATTGGTACCCGACCGCGCGAAGGGCGCGATCCTTCGGTCTGTTCATGTCGGCCTCGGCTTTCGCAGGCGTGATCGGCGGTCCTTTGG
>DASZFX010000267.1:0-4752 GCA_035939375.1 Roseiarcus sp. | reverse complement strand
GTTTCGGATATTTCACCAGAAGATGGCCGTCGGACGCTTCCTGATAGCCAAATCCATATGTGCCGTCCGCCAGTTTGACCCTGAAATTATAGCCTGGCTTGAACACGTGGCGAGGCTCGGGGAAAGGCGAGACGAGTTCGTCTCCCACCCGATGCGGCCCCGCCAAGCAACTGTCTATTTCCGCCTTGCTAAGACGGTTGTTGGCCACGAGCCCTTCCAATGGTCCTATTGATTCGCACGCCGACAACGCCAAAGCTGTTGTGGCGACGACCAACAATTTCCCTTCGACCATTCAAATTCCTGTTCACCGCCGTAAGAGGGAATATCGGCCCCTGTTGCCGAAACTACGGCGGGAATGCGGCCAATACGTGCCGGAAATGACTGACTAATCGAGTATCGCCGCCTATGGCGTCGAAGGTTGGACGATTTGGCGCGGCGGAAGGTCGCTGCTTCTCACTCCCGATGCATATCCATCGCAACCGACGTGACGTCCGAGCCGTTCGGGGTGATCTCGACCCGCTGGTCGTCTCCATGGGTGGCGACCGTCATATCCGCGGTGAAGCCCGGTCCCGTGATTTTCGCCACGATCGTATCGCCCTCCTGCCGCGCCCTGACGCTGCCGCTCGCCTTGCGGTTCGTCTCCGTCCATTCGCCCACGATGGCGCCATTCGATTGGCGAACGAGACCGCTCTCGACGTCGAAGTGATAAGTGTCGCTCGCACAACGCAATTGCTGATCGAGACTTATGCCCGCTGGGCGCGGCGAAATATTTGGCGCGGCGCCGGATGCGCTCGCTGCGCCCGTTGGTCGTTGTGATCGCGCCGTTCCCGATCCACGAGCCTTCGAGGTCGGAAAATGGCGCGTCCTGCGCAAGGCCGGGCGCGCCGGGAAAAAGGAAGGCGGCGGAGAGAAGCGCGCCTTTGACCGCCGCGACGATCCGCGGTGAAGAATGAAATGGCATGGAACTGGCCTCCAGCAGCCGCCAGCTCGATGAGCCTCTCTCGGCTCGCATCGCCTGGCCCGCTAACGGCCGCAAACGCTGGGCGGGCCGCAGCGTTCCGGGCGCAGCGTGTCAGCGGGCGGTTAGGCTTTGGATGCCTCTTGAAGCCGCGCGAGCGCGTTTGATCGGCGTCGCCGTCTTGTAGCAATGGTCACGAAGTCGCGTGGTTATGCCAAATCATGAGCATAGCCTCGGACGCCCGATCCCAGCGCAGCGCTCTGCGAACGCCGAGCCGCGGCCTTTTCGCGCCAACTGGAACGAAGCGCTTCAAGCTCGAAACTGGCGAAATCCGCGCCAAGAATCGCACGGGCGCGCGCCAACGCCGAAAAGGCTCTGCGGGCGTCGACCGCAAGCCGGGCCAGCGTCGGGAGCTGGCCGGGGTTGCGGCTCAAGGCGCTAAAGACGGCGCTGACATCGACTTCGCCATCGGCGCGCATGGCGACCAGCGCGGCGCTCGGCAGCGAACGGTGGGCGGGATCCGCCACAACGCGCAGGATCGCGAAAGGCAAGCCGTGGCGCTGCGCGGCGCGAGCGACGATCACCGATTCCATGTCGACGGCGACCGCGCCGGTGGCTGCAAAAAGCGCATTCTTGCTTACGGCTTCCGCGACCGGCGCGTCGGCGCCGGCCATCTCCGCCGAAGCGTATCGGCCGATTCCATCCAGGACCGGCAGCCAGCTGTCGCTGTTGCGGCGATAGCGAAACAGGGACGCCGCATAGGGCTCGGGTGCGCGCGTAACGGCTCGGTCTTGGCCGGAGCCCGCAACGGGGCGTTGCAGCCGGCTGCTCATGGCCACGCGCCAGTCCGGATCGCACGATAGACTCTCTTCTCCATCGCGCACGCCATGCGCGAGAACCAGGTCTCCCGATCGCAACTGCGGGACAAGCGCGCCGGCGACGCCGAAGCTCAACAGACGCCGCGCGCCGCTGGCGATCGCCGCCTCAAGATCGTCGGACAATCGACTTGCCCGGCCGGCGCCCACGATCGCTGCGTCGCTGGCGATCGCGATGCGCGCCTCGGCGGCGAGCCCGGTAACGACGATGAGCGACATCAGCGCGCGCCCGGCTTCGATCGCGCGACGCCTCCTCGCGTTTGATCCGACCTCTCCTCGCCCCTTGCGGCCCAGACCAAAATGATCCGCCCCTGAAAAGGAGGCGCTTCGGCGCGACAATTCATGCCCCTACCCCACTTATGCGCTAAAGGCTCTTTGACGCCGCAGCGTCGTCCCAACTTCCCCGAACCGTCCTTTGGCTGCGCTTCATTGTCGCCTTATCAGCCAAGGACGAAGCCTTATCACATGGAACGCCGATCGAGACAAAATCACAGTCGCCAAATCTTGCACCGCCGATCATGGTCGCAATGACCTGATCCGCAGACGCACGAGATTCTCGTACGCGAAAATCGCGCGATATGCGAGCGGGTTTGCAATGTCCGAACCGAAATAACTCGTTGGCCCATTCGGGCGCGCCGCCGCGCAAGGGTCCGATCCACCCGCTAACCCTGCGGATCATGCTTCCCCGACTGCATCTTGTATTTCATCTGAACATGATAAGCATCTGTTATTCAATATGAAATTGAGACCGCTCAGTCGTCCGACCCTTCGCCAGCCGCTTTTTCACGGTGGACGCACGGCGAATGGAACTCTATCTTGCCAAGGGCGTCTGGGGGTTCGAGGGGAAGCGAGCGGTTGCGGCCCGGATCGGAGATTCGATTGTCTTGCGCGTGTTTCCTCGGACACGCGCCAGGCGGAGGGAGACCAGTGTTGGGCCGTGAGCTGCGCTTTAAGAAGGAAACCACATGCTCCATGGCATGGGAAGCCCAGAAGACTTGCGGCGCCATGAGGAGGCGGACTTAAGACAAATAGCGGACGAATTGCGCGCGGAGACGATCAACGCCGTCGCCGCGACAGGAGGGCATCTGGGCGCGGGGCTGGGCGTTGTGGAGCTGACCGTCGCGCTCCACTATGTCTTCAATACGCCCCACGACCGCCTCATTTGGGATGTCGGCCATCAAGCCTACCCGCATAAGATCCTGACCGGCCGCCGACGGCGCATGCCGACGCTGCGCGCGGCGGGCGGCCTTTCCGGGTTCACCAAGCGCGACGAGAGCGAATACGATCCATTTGGCGCCGCCCATGCCGCGACCTCGATTTCCGCCGCGCTAGGAATGTCCGTCGCGCGCGATTTGAGAGGCGAGAATCGCAATGTCATCGCCGTGATCGGCGACGGCTCCATGTCGGCCGGCATGGCCTTTGAAGCCTTGAACAACGCTGGGGGGATGAATTGCCGGCTGATTGTCATTCTCAACGACAATGAGATGTCGATTGCGCCGCCGGTTGGCGCGATGTCGCGATATTTTTCGCGTCTGAATTCCGCTCGCGCTGGGCGAGTCTCGCCCGATACCGGGGACCAACCGGCGCGCCGGCCGCGCCCTCCGGGAAGCGTCGATGAAGGAGTGCGGCGGCGCGGCCACGGCGCGCTCTTCGAAGATCTCGGGTTCCACTACATCGGGCCGGTCGACGGCCACGACCTGGACGAATTGCTGCCCGTTCTGAAGAGCGTTCGCGACAGCGACACTGGGCCGATCCTGGTCCATGTCGTCACCGAGAAGGGCAAAGGCTACGCCCCGGCGGAGGCTGCCGCCGACAAATATCACAGCGTCGCCAAATTCGACGTCGCCACCGGGCAGCAGGCGAAGGCCAAGGCGAACGCGCCGTCTTACACCAAGGTCTTTGCCGAATGCCTCGTGAAAGAGGCGGCCAAGGACGAACGTATCGTCGCGGTGACCGCTGCAATGCCCGCCGGGACGGGCCTCGACATTTTCGGCAAAACCTTCCCGGCGAGGACATTCGATGTTGGCATCGCCGAACAACATGCTGTGACTTTCGCGGCCGGCCTCGCGGCCGAGGGCTACAAGCCTTTCTGCGCGATCTATTCGACCTTCTTGCAGCGCGCCTACGATCAGGTGGTGCATGATGTGGCGCTCCAGTCGCTTCCCGTGCGTTTTGCCGTCGATCGGGCCGGACTCGTCGGCGCTGACGGTCCGACGCATGCTGGCTCGTTCGACATCGCCTATCTCGCCTGCCTGCCCAATTTCGTGATCATGGCGGCTGCCGACGAAAGCGAGCTTGCGCATATGATCGCCACCGCGGTTGCGATCGACGATCGCCCCTCTGCGATCCGCTATCCGCGCGGCGACGGCGTCGGCGTCGCGCTTCCGACGGCGGGCGTCCCACTCGAAATCGGCAAGGGGCGCATTGTCCGCGAAGGACACGCCGTCGCGCTTCTTTCGCTTGGCCCGCGGCTCGCCGAATGCCAGAAAGCGGCGAGCGAACTCGCCAAGCTCGGCCTCTCCACAACGATCGCCGACGCGCGCTTCGCGAAGCCCCTCGATGTCGATCTGATCTTGAGGCTCGCTCGCGAGCACGAGGTTCTGATCACGATCGAGGAAGGATCGCTCGGCGGCTTTGGCTCCCATGTGGCGCAGGTTCTTGCGGAAAACGGGCGCTTCGATCACGGGTTGAAGTTTCGATCCATGGCGCTGCCTGATCGATTCTTGGAGCAAGACACGCCAACGGCGATGTACGCAAAAGCCGGCCTCGACGCTGAAGGCGTCGTCGCTAAAGTCTTGGAGGCGCTTGGCTGCGACCTGCGCGCGGGTCAAGAAATCGCGCCGCTTGACAGGCCGCCTCAGCAACAAGCGCCGATGCGGATCGTTCTGGCGCAGCCGCGCGGCTTTTGCGCCGGCGTCG
>DASZFX010000266.1:0-11217 GCA_035939375.1 Roseiarcus sp. | reverse complement strand
GTCGGGTCGGATAAGGTACATTGCCCAAACGAGAGAGAGGATCGGACGCGTCCCAGCTCAGTCCCTGATGGGTGAAGACCATCGGGTCGTAGTAGTGAAACGCATAGACGACATTCGAGTCGTCGAGCGGGCGCCAGGCCGCCAAGGCTTCGACCCGTTGATACGGCGCCGGCCCGACGATGAGGGTCGTCGCCGGCAAGTCGCCGCGCAGCCGGGCTGCGAGACGTTCGGCTTGGTCGCGCCAGATCGCATCGTCGGTGTTCGGCTCGTTCAGCAGTTCTGCGAAAACGGGTTCAGCGGGCCGGCGCGCGATCCTTTCGGCGAGCCGGCGCCATCCCTCCGCCAGGGCGTCGAAAGCCGCGTCGGGATCGCCGCGGTGCAGCTTTTGGAAATCGGCGCCGGGGTGCATGTCGGCGCTGACGGAAAACCCGAGATCGAGCAAGACATCGAGCGCGCGATCGAAATCGTCGAGAGCGGCGACGATGCGCGCCTGATCCGAGAAGCGAGCCATCGCCGCTTCGCCCAGCACCGGCAGCCGCACATGGTTCATGCCGCGGCGCCGCAGCCAGTTCAGGGTTGCGTGGTCCGGTCGCTTGTCCTTGTGGAGCGGCGCCTGGTCCGGCAGGTTGAAGCCGCGGGTGAGGCGCCGGATTCGATCCTCCGCGACCGCGGCACTCGCGCGACAAGGCGCCAAAGCCGCGGCGGCCAGGGAAGCCAGCATCGCCCGCCGGTCGACGAGCGCCTTCATCTGAGGTCCCTCGCCAGCACGAAAAGAGCGTGCGGGTTGGTGATCAAATACCGCAGGAAGAGCCGACGCGGCTCGAGCAACATTCTAAACAGCCATTCGAAACCGAGATGCTGCATCCATAGCGGGGCGCGCGGCTTGGCGAGGGCCAGAAAGTCGAAGAGCCCTCCGGAGGTCTTTACGATGCCGACGCCGCGCATAGCCTCGAGGTTGCGCGCGCAAAATTGCTGCTCTAACGGCGCGCCGAGCCCGACCCAAAGAATGTCCGGCGCGAGACGGGCGATATCGGCGACGATCGCCGACTCTTCGTTCTTCGAAAAGTAACCGTTGCGCCGGCCGATGATGCGCAAGGCCGGATAAGTCGCGCACGCCTCTTCGACCGCGGCGCGATTGATCTCTTCGCTGGCGCCGAGCAGGTAGAAGGTCGTTCCGGCCTTGGCGGCGAGACGCGCGACCATCGGAAAGAGGTCGGTCGTGGCGACTCGCGCCGGCAGCGGCGTCCGACACAGCAAGCGGGAAAGGGCGACAATCGGCTGGCCGTCCACATTGATCAAATCGGCCCTCGGGAATAATTGCGTGATCTCCTTGTCTAGCGCGCAAAGCGAGACAATCTGGCCGTTGACCGAAGTCGAGAAGATGGGACGCGGCGCGTTGCGTCGTTCTTCGCTTGCGCAATAGTCGATGAAAGCGCGCGCGGTCTCTTCGAGGCTCGTCGCCTCAATCGGCAAATCTCCGATATAGGCGACCGGCTTGGATAGCCCGCCGCCGTTTCTGGGCGTCAGCCGCATCAAAAGGGTCCAGATCCCTGCGTCGCCGTTGTGGGCGGCAAGGCCTGTGCCTCCCGAAACGACACAGGCCGGAGGGGGCGAAAGCGCACGCCGATCGGCCAAGAGACCGCGTGACCTCCGGCGTGTCGCTTGAGCCGCTCCACCCGAAGAGAGCGGCACGACGATTGCGGCCTTCGCGTCCGAAGTCGCCCTTGTGCGACCTTTCGCGTCACGCGTGGACAAGTGTACCGCTATGAAGCACCTGGGGAAGCAATTTGACGACGCCCCGGCATGGTCCGCGGCGGAGCCAAAACGCTCCGGGCGAGGCGTGGCGCGGCGCGAGCGCCGGCGCGCCGCGGGAGCGGCGAAAATCGTCGTCGAGATCGGCTTCAGCTACCTCGCCGCCGCCGGCGACCTTTTCGCGATTGTCGCGGCCGCGGCGGCCTCTCATACCCTCTTTGGTTTCTTCACCCTCGGCTACTTGCCGGCGGCCGAATCCGTTCTCGAAGTCGGCGTCGTCCTGGCCGCCATCGTCGTCTTGCTCAACGCGCAGCGCGGCGAATACGATATCAAGCGATATTCCGAGTTGGAGGGCCATGTCGGACGTTGCCTGTCGGTCTGGAACATCGCGTTCTTCTGCGTGCTCGCCCTCGGCTTCGCGACCAAGACGACGGAAATATTCTCGCGCGGCGCGACGATCGTTCTCTATGTCGTCGGCCTTCTCTCCCTCGGCGGCATGCGCGTCTCATTGGTGAGACTTGTCGAGGCGGCGAAGAGGAAGTGGTTCTTGCCGCCGCGCCGTCTCGCCCTTGTCGGGCTCGAAGGCCAATTGTCGAATTTCATCGAGCGTTACGATCTTAGCCATTCCGGCATGCGGATCGTCTCGGCATCGGTCATCCGCGACGGCGAAGGCACTCTGCGCGACGATCTGGCATTGGCGGCGGCCGCTGTAAGGGTGCTCCGCCCGGACGATGTTTTTATCGCCATCCCCTGGTCGCGGGCGCGGCTGATCGAAACCTGCGTCGACGCCTTCTTGCGCACGCCAGCCGAGATCCACCTTGGCCCGGAAGAGATCCTCGATCGCTTCGGCGAAGCGGAGGTCGCCAAGCTCGGGCCGATCGCCAGCCTGAACATCACGCGTCGCCCGTGACGACCATTCAAATGATCGAGAAGCGCCTGTTCGATGTGGCGGCGGCGTCACTGGCGCTCGTAGTACTTGCGCCGTTCTTCGCGCTCGTCGCCCTGCTCATAAAACTCGAGGGGCCCGGCCCGGTCTACTTCTCGCAGCGTCGCTACGGCTTCAACCAGGAGCCCTTTCGCATTTACAAATTCCGCACCATGACGACGATGGAGGACGATGCGGCGCTGAAATCGGCGACGCGGCGCGATCCGCGCGTCACCCGGATCGGGGCGATCCTTCGCCGGTTGAGCATCGACGAACTGCCGCAGTTGATCAACGTGCTGACCGGAGACATGTCGCTAATCGGGCCTCGCCCGCACGCGCTCGTTCATGATCAGCTCTACGAACGGCGGATCGCGCAATATGCCCGCCGGCACAATGTCAAGCCGGGCATCACCGGCTGGGCGCAGGTATGCGGCTTTCGCGGCGAAATCGCGAGCGACGAGAAGATGCGTCACCGCGTCGAGCACGATCTCTATTACATCGACAACTGGTCTTTCTGGCTCGATATCAAGATTCTGGCGCTGACCCTGACTTCGCCGAAGGCGCATTTCGGCGCATATTAGAAGATCGTACCGCTGGCGGTGACGATGGGCGCTCAGCGCCGGCGTGTTCGTATCGCCGCGCGTAGGCGAGCGCCTTGGCCATGACGCCGGACAAGGCAAGGCCGTCGATCTCGGCTTCGGCGACCCAATAGCAACCGTCCGTCGCCGCTTCTGCGTCCGCCTGCGCCGCATAGATTGTCAGCTGGAGCGTGAAATGCGTGAAGGCTTGCTCGACGACTCCAGGCAGGCGGCGCCAAGCGGCGCGAACGGGCGCGTATTTCGGCGCATCCCCGACATCGAAATCGACCGACCAACCGGCGCCGGGCAGTTCGACGGTTCCGCCGAGCAGGCCCTTAGGCGCGCGGGTGCGCATCAACACGCTCCCGTTCGGCGCTTTGGCGAAGAAAGCCGCGCCTTTGCGCAAGGGCCGCGG
Organism: Roseiarcus sp.; assembly: GCA_035939375.1. Lineage (GTDB taxonomy): Bacteria > Pseudomonadota > Alphaproteobacteria > Rhizobiales > Beijerinckiaceae > Roseiarcus. The sequence continues at coordinate 7,547 of DASZFX010000266.1, read as the reverse complement.
CGTCTTCAGCGCCCGGCGCGGGAAGGCCTGAGGGTCGCCGCTGGCGCTGGCGGCGCAATCAGCTTTGATCGGGCAAGCGGGGCAGTCCGGGCTGCGCGGCGTGCAGATCGTCGCGCCAAGGTCCATCAGCGCCTGGGCGAAATCGCCGGGGCGGTCGGGCGGCGTCAGCGCGACGGCGGTTGCGGCGATCTCGCTGCGCGCCTCCTTGATGGGCCGCGGCAGCGCGCCAAGCCGCGCGATGATGCGGGCGATATTGCCGTCGACGGGCGAGGCTTGGCCGTTGAAGGCGATCGCGGCCATCGCCGCGCTCGTATATGCGCCGATCCCCGGCAGCATGCGCAAGCTCGCTTCGTCTTTCGGGAAGACGCCGCCGCGGCGCGCGATCTCTTGCGCGCAACGATGCATGTTGCGCGCTCTCGAATAGTAGCCGAGCCCGGCGAAGCTTCGCATCACCTCTTCGATCGGCGCCGCAGCAAGGTCCTCGACGCGCGGCCAGCGGGTGATGAAGCGATGGAAATAAGGCGTCGCCGCCGCGACGGTCGTCTGCTGCAGCAGGATTTCCGACAACCAGACGGCGTATGGATCAGGCGATTCTCCCCGCCGCGCTCGCCAAGGCAGCGAGCGGCGGTGGATGTCCCACCAGGCGAGCAATCGCGAGGCGAGGCTCGACAGCTTCGGTTTTGGTCTGGAACGGGCCGGCATCGCGCAATTAACCCCTATCCTGGCGCAAAGATATTTGTGACGCTGAGACCCTTGGCGCTGCGACCAAAGTCGTCTCAGATGTGTCGGAGCCAAACAACGGGGAAGGGCCGGTGACGGAGCCTCGGGACGGAAAGAAGCGGCGCTGGGCGACGCCTTTGGGCGATTTCGTCGCCCCCCTCGTCGAGCCTGTTCTGGCCAAACAAGGCTTTGGCGAAGCAAGCCTCGTTGCGTCCTGGCCCGAAATCGTCGGCGAGACGATCGCGCGCGGCTGCCGGCCGATCAAACTGCAATGGCCGCCCCGTCCACAAAAGCGCGATCCCGAGTCGCCGGTCTTGCCGGCGACGCTCATCTTGAGGGTGGAGGGTCGATTCGCGCTCGAGGCCCAGCATTGCGCCGCCCTGATCATCGAGCGCGTGAACGCCCATCTGGGCTGGAGCTGCATCGGCAAATTGGCCTTTCGTCAAGGGCCGATCGGGGAAGCGCCGCAGAAGCGGCGACGCGCGACGGCGCCAAGCGGCGAGGCGATCGTTAAGGCGCAGGCGGCGGCCGCCGCGATCGAGGGCGATGCCCTCAGGGAGGCGCTTGCGCAATTCGGGGCCCGCGTGATCGACGCCGCCGCGGCGACGCGCAAATCCACCCGCCCCCCCAACACCGGGCGCTAGCGCCCTGGCGGCTCGGCGGCCGATTGCCTATAAGCGCCTGGCCGAAGGAGTTTGAAGATTTCCGCTATTTCGCCAGCCCTTGCCGGCCGATCCGTCGCCAAGATGAACGGCATAGGCAATAAGATCGTCGTGCTTGACCTGCGCGGCGCAGGCGTCGCGGCGTCGGGGACGGACGCGCGCGCCATCCACCGGCAACCGGGTCTAGGCTTCGATCAGCTCATGGTCGTCGCCGATCCGCGGCGCCCGGACGCCGATGTCTTTGTGACCATCTTCAACAATGACGGCAGCGAATCCGGCGCCTGCGGCAATGGCGCGCGTTGCGTCGCCTATCGGCTGATGCGCGAGAGCGATGCGCGCATCCTCCACATGGAGACCAGGGCCGGGGTGCTCGAATGCCGCCGCGAAGGCGAATTCGTCTTCTCCGTCGATATGGGTCCGCCGCGCTTCGGCTGGCGCGACATCCCGCTTCGGGACGCCGTCGAAGACACGACGGTCGTTGCGCTGGCGCCGCTCGCCGGCGTTCCGGCGGCGCTCGTCTCGCCTTCTTTTGTCAGCATGGGCAATCCCCATGCGATCTTCTGGGTCGACGATGTCGGCCTCTACGATCTCAAAGTCATCGGCCCGCTCCTCGAGAACCATCCGATATTCGCTGAGAAGGCGAATATCTCCCTCGCGCAGATTGTGACGACGGACCACATTCGCCTCAGCGTCTGGGAGCGCGGCGCGGGCCTGACCAAGGCTTGCGGCTCGGCGGCTTGCGCGGCTCTCGTCGCGGCGGCGCGCAAAGGCCTCGCTGATCGCAAGGCGCGGATCAGCCTGCCCGGCGGCGACCTCGTCATCGACTGGCGAGGAAAAGACGATCACGTGCTGATGACCGGCCCGGTCGAGTTGGAATTTGAAACAAAGCTCCGCGCCGCGGCGCAACAGGGCGCGCCGGCGTGAGCGCGCTCCGCATCGAGACCTTCGGCTGCCGCCTCAATCTGGCGGAATCGGACGCGATGCGCCGGGCGGCCGAAAGCGCCGGCGTCAAAGCGCTCAGCATCGTCAACGCCTGCGCCGTGACCAACGAGGCTCTGCGCCAGGCCCGCCAAAGCGCGCGCCGCCTGAAGCGCGAGCGGCCCTTCGCGAAGGTCGTCGTCGCCGGTTGCGGCGCGGAAATCGACGCCGCGTCCTTCGCCGCAATGCCGGAGGTCGACGCCGTTATCGGCAATCGCGAAAAGCGCAACGGCGACGCTTTGGCGCGCATCGCAGCGGCCGAGACGTCGCGGATCATGATCGGCGGCGCGGCGGCGGAAGGCGGTCCGCGGGCGCCCGCGGTCACGGACGCCCGCACGCGAGCCTTCCTCGAGATCCAGAACGGCTGCGATCATCGCTGCACCTTTTGCATTATTCCTCTCGCGCGCGGCCCGTCGCGCTCGATCGATCCGGGGAGGGTCGTCGCGGAAGTCCGTCGCCTCGTCACGGCGGGCGTCGCGGAAGTGGTTCTGACCGGCGTCGACATCACCGCCTATGGACTTGACGCGGCGGGCGCGCCGCGGCTCGGCGGCTTGGTTCGTCGCATCCTCGCCGAGGCGCCCGAACTCCGGCGTCTTCGTCTCTCCTCGATCGACTCGGTCGAAGTCGATGTCGATCTTGAACGCGCGCTCGGCGAGGAGGAGCGGCTGATGCCGCATCTTCATCTCTCGCTGCAGTCCGGCGACGATATGATTTTGAAGCGGATGAAGCGCCGGCACAGCCGCGCCGATGCGGTTCGCTTTTGCGAGGCGGCGCGCCGCCGCCGCCCCGACCTGGCCTTCACCGCCGACGTCATCGTCGGCTTTCCGACCGAGAGCGAGCAAATGTTCGAAGGCTCGCTGCGCCTCATCGAGGATTGCGGGCTCGCGCGCGCCCATGTCTTTCCTTTTTCATCGCGTCCGGGCGCGCCCGCGGCCCGCATGCCGCAAGTTCCAGGCGACGTGGCGCGCGAACGCGCCGCTCGCTTGCGCCGCGCTTCGGACGTCGCCTGGGCGCTGCGCCTCGCGACGAAGGTCGGCCGGACGATGAGCGTGCTGATGGAGCGCGGCGGGGTGGGACGGGCCGAGGATTTCACGCCCCTGCGCATCGACGGCGTCGCGCCGGGGACGATCTGCGAGGCCTTAGTCGAGGCGAGCGACGGGCGCGAGCTTTCAGGGCGGGCGCTCGCGCTCGCATAACGCGTCCTGCGGACACCGCCGGCGACATCGGAACCTCTTGCTCGCGGCGCCGCTTCGCGCGATCATGACGCTCTTATGGCCTTGAAGGGCAAGGCGGCCAAGCCCGGCGGCCTATGGCGACGAACAGGGAGGCGCGATGAGCGAAGTTGATCCGCCGCAGCAGCGGCGCGCGCCGCTTGAGGAAAGCGGCGCGCCGGACGTTGGCGTTCAATATTTTCAACGCAGCGTCCCTTCCGGCAAACCACATGGGACATCGGCGGTCGTCTCATTCAGTCGGCGCGAATTGCAGGAAATCATGGACCTCTATGGCCGCATGGTGGCGGCCGGCGAATGGCGCGACTACGCGCTCGATTTCACGCCCGACCAAGCGATCTTTTCCGTCTTTCGGCGCGCCTGCGAGACGCCGCTCTACCGCATCAAAAAGGACCCGAAACTCGCGCGACGCCAAGGCGCCTATAGCGTCGTCGCCATTGGCGGCCTCGTCATGAAGCGCGGACATGAATTGGCGAGGGTGATCGGCGTGCTGGAGCCTCGGCCGAAATTGGCGGCGGTTTGAAGGGGCTTTCGGCGCCAATCGATCGATGAGACCGCGCCGGCCGCTCGCCGTCGAGGGCGAGCATGGCCGGCGGCAATCCCTGTTCGCTCGCCGGCCCCTTTCGTTCATCCGCTCCCTTTGACAAGCCCGGCGGATTGGCCGAAAGGAGCGACCGTCATGTCGTCGATCGTAAAAATCTGCGGCCTTTCGACGCCTTCCTCGCTCGAGGCGGCTCTTGTCGCCGGCGCCGACATGGTCGGATTCGTCTTCTTCGAGAAGAGCCCGCGCCATGTCTCGCTCGATCAGGCGGCCGAGCTTGGCCGCAAGGCGTGTGGACGCGCCAAAATCGTCGCGCTTACGGTCGACGCAGGGGATGCCGCGCTGGAAGACATTGTCGCGGCCTTGGCGCCGGACGTGCTGCAATTGCATGGCCGCGAGACGCCAGTCCGCGTCGCAGCCATCGGCAGGACTTTCGGCGTCGCCACCATGAAGGCGATCGGCGTCGCCGCGGATGAGGATCTCGCCGCCGCAAAGGACTATGCCGGCGTCGCCGACTTGATACTCTTCGACGCCAAGCCGCCGAAAGACGCCAGACTGCCCGGCGGCAATGGCGCCCCCTTCGATTGGCGCCTGCTCGAGAAGGGTTCGTTGGATGGCCGGTATCTTCTCTCCGGCGGTCTCGACGCCGACAATGTCGCCGAAGCGATCGTGCTCAGCGGTGCGCTGGGCGTCGATGTTTCTTCCGGCGTCGAATCGGCGCCCGGCGTCAAGGACAATTCGAAGATCGCCGTCTTCGTCGCCCGAGCGCGCGACGCTTTCGCTGGGCGGCGCGCGTCGGCGACCTTCGCCGGGAGAGTGGCGTGACCAAGATTGAAAAGCAGAACTCCTTCCGCAACGGTCCGGACGAGCGCGGCCATTTCGGCATATTCGGCGGGAGATTCGTCGCTGAAACGCTGATGCCGCTCGTACTTTCGCTCGAGCAGGCGTATGGCGCCGCCAAGGCCGATCCGGCCTTTCAGAGCGAGCTCGACGGGTTTCTCAAACACTACGTCGGCCGGCCGAGCCCCCTCTACTTCGCCGAGCGGCTCACCGCTCATCTCGGCGGCGCGAAAATCTATTTCAAGCGCGACGAACTCAACCACACCGGCGCCCATAAGATCAACAATGTGATGGGCCAGATCCTGCTCGCCCGGCGCATGGGCAAGAAGAGGATCATCGCTGAAACGGGCGCCGGCCAGCATGGCGTCGCCACCGCCACCGCCTGCGCGCGCTTCGGTCTCGAATGTATCGTCTATATGGGCGCTGTCGATGTCGAGCGGCAGAAGCCCAATGTCTTCCGCATGAAAATGCTCGGCGCGGAGGTCCGTCCGGTCCAGGCCGGCGCGCGAACGCTGAAGGATGCGATGAACGAAGCCCTCCGCGACTGGGTGACCAATGTCGCCGACACCTTCTATTGCATCGGCACCGCGGCGGGCCCGCATCCCTACCCCGCGATGGTGCGCGACTTCCAGTCGGTGATCGGCGCCGAGACCCGCTCCCAGATGATGGAGGCGGAGGGCCGCCTGCCCGACAGTCTGGTCGCTTGCATCGGCGGCGGCTCCAACGCCATCGGCCTCTTCCATCCCTTCCTGGACGATCCTTCCGTCGAGATTTTCGGCGTCGAGGCCGCCGGCCACGGCCTTGAAATTCCGAACGGGCATGCCGCCTCGCTTGCCGGCGGGCGGCCCGGCGTGCTGCACGGCAACCGCACGTACCTTCTGATGGACGACGACGGCCAGATCAACGAAGGCCATTCGATCTCCGCCGGTCTCGACTATCCCGGCATCGGCCCCGAGCACGCCTGGCTCAAGGAGACGGGCCGCGTCACGTACCTCTCGGCGACCGACAAGGAAGCGCTTGACGCTTTCCAGCTCTGCTCGAGAATGGAGGGGATCATCCCCGCGCTGGAGCCGGCCCATGCGCTGGCGAAAGTGATGGAGCTCGCGCCGAAGCGGGGCAAGACTCATCTAATGGTGATGAACCTTTGCGGACGGGGCGATAAGGATATTTTCAGCGTGGCGGAGCATCTGGGCGGGATGTAGTTAACCAACTTGGAAACGGCAATGTTAGGTCACAAGTACGGGATGAGGGAGCTTCATGAGTGCGACGATACTACTTGATAGTATGATCGAAAAGGAGAAGCCTCAATACCCCGCTGGGCTATCTTCGGATAAACTTTTTGAATTCTATTGCGCAGATAACGTTCTAGCAAATTACGACCTCGACGGTGCTGAAATCGAAAGTGGAATAATCGATGGACCCCGCGATGCGGGCATCGATGCGGCCTACGTCTTCATAAATGGCCAACTACTTACTGAGGACTTCAATTTCAACGACGTACGGTAGCCTGTCGAGCTAGAACTGTACTTAATCCAAGCCAAGAACCAAAATTCATTCAAGGAAGGTCCGGTCGATAAACTAAGTTCTTCGTTGCCTCTTCTTCTTGACCACACGAAGCTACCAGGCGATCTCGAACCTTTGTTTAAAAAGGAGTCCGTCGCGGTTTGTCGCTCGTTTCTGGACGCGCTTGCCAAGCTTGCTAGTAAGTTTCCCAAGGTTTCGATCAAGCTTTTCTATTGCTCGAAGGGCGTCGAGCCCAACGTAACGGTCAAGGCGAAGGCGACGAGCCTCGAATCTCAACTGAAAGGAATGCAGTTTCCGAACGTGAGCTTCTCGCTCATGGGAGCTCAGCAACTTTATGACAGATCGAGCGTACAAAAGCGGCTCGTCGTCAAACTTTCGACGACCAGCACACCGCTATCGGGACCAAATTCCTATGTCGCTCTCTGCAAGCTGAAAGACCATTTGGCCTTCATAACCGATGATTCCGGCTCTCTCATTACGAGAATCTTCGAAGTAAATGTACGAGCCTATCAAGGCGAGGTCGAGGTCAACAGAGAAATTGCTAAATCGCTTGAGGGGCCGACGCCCGGTGTTGATTTTTGGTGGCTCAACAACGGGGTCACAATTGTCGCTGACGAGGCGAGTTACATTAATAATCAGCTCGTGATCGCCAATCCGCTTATCGTGAATGGCCTTCAGACCTCCCGTGAGATTCACGCACGCGCCTCAAATCTTGCAGAAGTCTCGGACAGTCGCTCGATTCTAATTCGAGTCGTGGTCGAAAACGACCCCGCTAAGCGGGACAGGATTATCAGAGCGACGAACCGACAGACGAGCATCAGCAACTCATCGTTTCGTGCTACCGAGAAAGTTCATCGAGAAATCGAGGACTATTTTCGGACGCTCGGGTACTTCTATGATCGTCGTAAGAATCTCTATAAGCGTGAGGGCAAGCCCGCCGCGAAAATCATAAGTATCGATCGATTGGCTCAAGCCGTTCTGGCGATCCTCCTCCAGGAACCACATACTGCCCGTGCGCGCCCGACTACCGCTATAAAATCAGAAGACAATTAT
>DASZFX010000265.1:0-14358 GCA_035939375.1 Roseiarcus sp. | reverse complement strand
TGCAGGATCGCCGAGACGTGGGCTTTCACCGTCGCCTCGGAGACGGAAAGTTCATAGGCGATCTGCTTGTTGAGCAGGCCCTCCGAAAGCATCATGAGCACCAGGACCTGCTGCGGCGTCAGCGAGGAGAGGCGGCGCAAGGCCAGGCTCGAGCCGGGATCGCCGGCGGCAAGATCGAAATCGGGCGGAATCCAGCGCCCGCCGTCCAGAACCACGCGCACCGCGGCGCGCATCGTCTCGAGATCCAGCGATTTCGGTATGTACGCCGCCGCGCCGAGGTCGATGCAGGCGCGCATGACGGCGGGGTCGCGATTGGCCGAGACCACGATGACCGGCACGCCGGCGTGCTGGGCGCGCAGATAGATCAGGCCGGAAAATCCGCGCACGCCCGGCATCGAAAGATCGAGCAGGACGAGATCCATGTCCGGCGCCGCCTCGAGCGCCGCCGAAAGACTCTCGAGGTCCCGCGCCTCGTGAAATTCGGCCCCCTCGATCGCCCCGGTCAGCGCATGGCGCAAGGCCCCAAGGACCAGCGGATGGTCATCGGCGATGAGGATGCGCGTTCTCTCGTTCAAGCGGGTCGCCCTCGCCTCACGATCCTTATGCGTCCCTGAGCCCTTCCAAAGACCTTCCGCTTATACACCTTGTTACGCACCTTGGCCTCCAGGCCTTGCTCAAGGCGTTGCTCAAGGCCAACGAACCGTCGGGGGCAGCGAGGAGAGGATCGAATCGACGTTGCCGCCGGTCTTGAGCCCAAAAATCGTGCCGCGGTCATAGATGAGATTGAATTCGACATAGCGCCCGCGGCGCACGAGCTGCTCCTCGCGATCCTCATCGCTCCAGGGCTTGGCGAGGTTGGCGCGCGCGATGCGCGGATAGAGATCGAGAAACGTCTCGCCGAGATCGCGGGTGAAGGCGAAGGTCTGGTCGAAGACCGCCTCGTCCGCGCAAATAAGGTCGTCGTAGAAGACGCCGCCGATCCCGCGCGGCTCGCCGCGATGCTTGAGGAAGAAATAGTCGTCGCACCATTCCTTGAACCGTTCATGCGAGGCGACGCCGGCGTGGCGCTGGCACAGCGCGCGCATCGCCTCGTGAAAAACGCGCGCGTCCGTATCGTCCTGGCTTCGCCGGCGATCGAGCATCGGGGTCAAGTCGGCGCCGCCGCCGAACCATTCCCGCGTCGTGACGACGAAGCGCGTGTTCATATGGACCGTCGGGACTTCCGGGCTCCAGGGATGGGCGATCAGCGACAGGCCGGCCGCCCAAAAACGCGGGTCATCCTCCGCGCCCTTGATCTGAGAGGCGAATTCCGCGGCGAAGGTTCCGAAGACCGTCGAGCAATGGACGCCCGCCTTTTCGAAGAGCCGCCCGCGCAGCACCGCCATGCGTCCGCCGCCGCCCGGCGCGCCGCCATGGTCGACGCGCGACCAGGCTTTCATTTCGAATTTGCCGGGCGCGCTTCCCGCGCCTGAGGCTTCCTGCTCGAGCGTCTCGAAGGCGTCGATCAGGCGCCGCTGCAACGCCTCGAACCAATCCGCGGCAGCCCTTTGCCGCCTGGCGACGACTTCGCTCATAGAAGCCCTCCGGCGTCGGGCGCGGCCCGACCGATCTGGCGAATCGCCTCGCTGAGGGCGATCCCCGCCGCGACGCTGACATTCAGCGAGCGCATCGCCGGACGAATGGCTATGCGCAGCCGCGCGTCCGCCGCCTGATGAACCTCGTCGGGAACGCCCGCCGATTCCCGGCCGACCAAGATGACGTCTCCGATCGCAAAGGCGAAATCCCAATGCGCGAGCGCCCCTTGCGTCGTCAAGAGCACGAGGCGGCGACCATTGTCGCTGCGCCATTCTTCAAAGGCGCGCCAAGAATCGTGGCGCGCGATCGCCACATGATCGAGATAGTCCATTCCCGCGCGCCGGAAATGACGATCGCCGCTCGGAAAGCCCGCCGGCCCGATGATCGCCGCGCCGACGCCGAAACAGGCGCACGTGCGGAGCATCGCGCCGGCGTTCTGGGCGATGTCCGGCTGGTAGAGCGCCAGTCGCAATCGATCGGGCGATGAGGTCATGACTCGCCTCTTAAGCCAAGCGCCGAAAAGGGAAAGCCGGAATCCGGCGCCGGACGCTCGGTCGGGGCGCGAAAACCCTTGCCGAGCGTGACGACAAGCCGCGCCCTGGGCCCGGGCGCGACCTATAGACAACCACAACGAAGGGTGCGAAATAGCCTCGAAACGACGGGCCTGGGGGAATAGGCGCGCCCTGCCGCGCGACGTTGAATCTCAAAGTCGTCCCGGCGCCGCTGAGCGCCTCGGGGTCAAGGTTCTTGGCGCTTCGAATCGGCTCGTTTCGCGCCACGCCTTCGCGGCTGGGGCGCGAAGATAAAAATTGGGGGTTCATTTGTCTGGCGAGGCCACGGTCGACCAATCCCGCAGGGACTTTCTGTTCATCGCCACCGGCGCCGCCGGCGCGGTCGCCGTCGCAGCTACCGCCTGGCCCCTGATCGATCAGATGAACCCGGACGCCTCGACGCTGGCTTTGGCTTCGTCTGAAATCGACCTTAGCGCGGTGCAGGAGGGCCAAATCCTCACCGTCAAATGGCGCGGCAAGCCGGTCTTCGTGCGCCATCGCACCAAGAAGGAGATCGAGGAGGCCGCGGCGGCCCCGCTCGACGAGCTTCGTGATCCGCAGACCGACGCCCAGCGCGTGAAAAAGCCGGAGTGGCTTATCGTGGTCGGCGTCTGCACCCATCTCGGCTGCATCCCGCTCGGCCACGAGGGCAAATATGACGGCTGGTTCTGCCCCTGTCACGGCTCGGTCTACGACACGTCTGGCCGCATCCGTCAGGGGCCGGCGCCGCTCAATCTCGAAGTTCCCGAATATTCCTTCCTCTCCGACACGAAGGTGCGGGTCGGCTGAGGCGGCGCCTCGCCCAAGCGTCGCCTCGCCGAGATTCACGCCTTGTCCCTAGAGAAACAAAAGTCATGAGCGGACCTTCGACCTACGTCCCCAAGAGCGCGCTGGGCAAATGGTTCGAAAGCCGGCTGCCGATCATGGGGCTCGTGCATTCGTCCTTCGTCGCCTATCCGACGCCGCGCAATCTCAACTACATGTGGACCTTCGGGGCGATCCTCGCCTTCATGCTCGGCGCGCAGATCGTCACCGGCGTCGTTCTGGCGATGCACTATACGCCCGAGGCGACGCTGGCCTTCGATTCGGTCGAGCACATCATGCGCGACGTCAACTACGGTTGGCTGTTGCGCTATCTACACTCCAACGGCGCTTCGATGTTCTTCCTCGCCGTATACGCGCATATTTTCCGCGGCATCTATTATGGTTCCTACAAGGCGCCGCGCGAGGTCCTGTGGATCCTCGGCGTCATCATCTACCTTTTGATGATGGCGACCGCCTTCATGGGCTACGTGCTCCCCTGGGGGCAGATGAGTTTCTGGGGCGCGACCGTCATCACCAACCTTTTCTCGGCGATTCCGCTGGTCGGCAAGAGCGTATCGACGTGGCTTTGGGGCGGCTATGCGGTCGGCGACGCGACGCTCAATCGCTTCTTCTCTCTGCACTACCTCCTGCCTTTCATGATCGCCGGCGTCGTGGTTCTGCACATCTGGGCGCTGCATGTCGCCGGCCAGAACAACCCCGACGGCGTCGATGTGAAGGACGTCGCGCGCGACACGGTTGCCTTCACGCCCTATGCGACGCTGAAGGACATGTTCGGTCTGTCGGTGTTCCTGATCGTCTACGCCTGGTTCGTCTTCTACATTCCGAATTTCCTCGGCGACGCCGACAATTACATCAAGGCCAATCCGCTGCAGACCCCGGCCCGCATCGTGCCGGAATGGTACCTCCTGCCCTTCTATGCGATCTTGCGCGCGATCCCGAACAAGCTGATCGGCGTCATCGCGCTCTTCAGCGCGATCGCGCTGCTCGCCTTCTTGCCCTGGCTCGATACTTCGCCGGTCAGGTCGGCGAAGTATCGGCCGGTGTTCCGCGTTTTCTTCTGGGTTTTCCTTTTCGTCTGCATCGGCCTTGGATGGCTCGGCTCGCAGGAAATCACAGACGCCTATGTGTTGTCGGCGCGCATCCTGGCGATCTGTTATTTCGCCTTTTTCCTGATTGTGCTGCCGCTGCTCGGCCTGTTCGAGACGACCAAGCCGTTGCCGCCTTCGATCGCCGACGCGGTGCTCGCGAAAGCCAAAGGCGAAGCGTCGAGGGAGAGCGCGGCGCCGGCGGAAAAAAGCGGCGTGACAGGCGAGCGAGCCGAGGGGCATTGAATATGATTCGTTTCAGGACCATCGCCCTCGCCTCGGCGATCGCCGCCGCCGCGACGGCGCTCGCCGGCGCGAGTCTCGCTGCCGATGAGCAGCCTGCGGCGGCTCCCGCGCCCGTAAATGCGGCGGCGGCAAAGCAGCCGACGCCGGCGACGGAGACCAGCGAGGAGCAGCCCTCGCCGACCCGCCAGAGTTGGAGTTATTCGGGCCTCTTCGGCATATTCAATCAGGAACAATTGCAGCGCGGCTTCAAGGTCTATCATGACGTCTGCGCCACCTGCCACGCGCTGAGCATTCCGTTCCGAACTTTGAGCGATCCGACCGGACCGGGCTTCAGCGAGGCGCAAGTCAAGGCCCTGGCGGCGACCTATACGGTCACTGAGACCGAGCCGAACGACAAAGGCGAATACGTCAAGCGGCCCGGCCGCCCGTCCGATATCATCCCCGGTCCCTATCCCAATCCGGAGGCTGCGGCCGCAGCGCTCGGCAAGGCGCCGCCCGACATGTCGACGCTCGTCAAGGCGCGGAAATACGAGCGCGGCCTGCCGTGGTTCATCTTCGACGCGCTTCCCTTCGATCAGTATCAGGAGGTCGGCGCGGATTACGTCTATGCGATCCTCAACGGCTATGCCAAAGCCGACGATCTGAACTGGAACCTCTATTTCCCCGGCCACAAGATCGCAATGCCGAAGCCGCTCTCGGACGGCCAGGTCGAATATACTGACGGAACGCCCGCGACGGTTCCGCAATATTCCAAGGACGTGGTGTCGTTCCTCTATTGGGCGGCCGAACCAACCTTGGTCGAGCGCAAGAAGTCCGGCCTGCGGGTGATGGTTTTCCTGATCGTACTTTCGGTTCTGCTCTACCTCACCAAGACGCGGGTTTGGAGCAAAGCGCATTGACGTCCCTCATCTCCCCGCATCGCGAGTAGGGGGACAGCGTCGCGGAGACTCTGCCATGACCAAAGCCATCGTCGGCGTGATCGGGGGCTCTGGCGTCTATGATCTCGAAGGGCTGACCGATCTTCGCGAAGAAAAAGTCGCCTCGCCCTGGGGCGAGCCTTCCGACGCTTTGCGTTTCGGCAAGATCGGCGGCGCTCAAGCCGTGTTCCTGCCTCGTCACGGCCGGGGTCACCGCTTTTCGCCTTCCGGCATCAACTATCGCGCCAATATCGACGCGCTCAAACGCGTCGGCGTGACCGACATCATCTCGGTCTCGGCCTGCGGATCTTTCAGGCGCGAACTCTATCCCGGACTCTTCGTGCTGATCGACCAGTTCGAGGACAGGACTTATCGTCGCGAAAGCAGTTACTTCGGCAACGGCTGCGTCGCGCATGTGTCGATGGCCCATCCGATCGCGCCGCGCCTGCAAAAGCGCATCGCGGCAGCGGCCGAAGCGGAAGCCGTCGCCTTCAAACTCAACGGAACGTACGTCTGCATAGAGGGCCCGCAATTCTCCTCGCTCGCCGAGTCGCTGCGCTTTCAGGCGCAGGGCGCCGACGTGATCGGCATGACCGCGGCGACCGAGGCCAAGCTCGCGCGCGAAGCCGAGATCTCCTACGCAACGATCGCGATGGTCACCGATTACGACTGCTGGCACGAGGAGCATGGCGCAGTCGACGTCGCCGCGGTGATCAAGGTCGTCCAGGCCAATGCGGCGCGCGCGGCCGCGCTGATCGGCAGGGTCCTGCGCGAATTTCCGGCCGAGCATGAGCCCTGCCCGATCGGCTCGGACCGCGCCTTGGACAACGCCTTCATGACCCATCAAAGCGCTCGCGATCCCGCGCTAGTCGCCAAACTCGATGCGATCGCGGGCCGCGTCCTCGGCCGCTGACGCCGGCTTGCAAGAGTTGACCAAATCCATAGGTTGATGCGGGATCGGCGGTTCGCGGGGCCGGAGGCGTGTCATGACGATCGATTGGGCCCATTTCACGCCCTGGTCGGCCTTGAGCGGCGGGCTGTTGATTGGCCTTGCGGCGACGGCGCTGATCCTCGGCGCAGGACGCATCCTTGGCGCGGCGGGGATTGTCGGCGGCGCGCTTGCGCTAAAATCGGGCGATACGGGCTGGCGGCTGGCGCTGATCGCCGGCCTGCTGCTCGCGCCCACGTTGCTTTGGCTGATTGGCGCGGCCGATCGGCCGCGCATCGCCGCGTCCTGGCCGACGCTGATCGCCGCCGGGTTGCTCGTCGGCTTCGGCGCCCGGCTCGCCTCGGGCTGCACCAGCGGCCATGGGGTGTGCGGCCTCGCGCGCCTCTCGCCGCGCTCGCTCGTCGCCACCGCGCTTTTCATGCTGGCGGGCTTCGCCACGGTTTTCTTCGTGCGCCATTTGAGCGTCTGAGGGGGGGATCGCCATGCGCAATATCCTCTCTCTCGCGGTCGGCCTCCTGTTCGGCGTCGGCCTTTGTGTCTCCGGCATGTCGAATCCCAACAAGGTGCTCGGCTTTCTCGATCTCGCCGGCGCCTGGGATCCCTCGCTTGCTTTCGTGATGGGAGGGGCGGTCATCATCGGCTTCCTCGCCTTCGGTCTCGCCAAGAGGCGACAGCGCGATCTTCTCGGCGCGCCGATCGAATTGCCGCAGCAAAGCGCGATCGATCCGGCGCTCGTATACGGCAGCCTCGTTTTCGGCATGGGCTGGGGCCTTGCCGGCATTTGCCCCGGGCCGGCGATCGTCGATGTCGGCTTCTTCGAGCCCGGCGCGTTCGTCTTTGTGGCGGCGATGACGGTCGGAATGATAATTCACAAATTCGCCGATCTTCGCGGGCCAGCGCAGCCACAGCGCCCGATCGAACAAGACGCCTGACAAGCGAAGGCTCGAAGGTGAGCGGGGGCTCCTCCAGATGATCGAACGCGCGCTCGAAAAGCTTCTGTTCAGCAGCCGCTGGCTGCTCGCCCCCTTCTATTTCGCGCTGGCGCTCGGGCTGATTGGGCTCCTCATCAAGGCCGGGGAGCGCCTCTACGATCTCGCGCGCGGTCTCCTCACGCTATCAGAGTCCGGAATGATCCTCGGCGTCTTGTCGATCATCGATCTGACGCTCACCGCCTCGCTGGTGGTGATCATCATCTTCTCCGGCTACGTCAATTTCGTCTCGCGGATCGAGGAGAGCGAGCACAGCGATTGGCCGCAATGGATGGCCAGCGTCGATTTCAGCGAATTGAAGCTGAAGCTGATGGCCTCGATCGTCGCGATAACGGCGATCAAGCTGCTCGAGTCCTTCATGGACATCGATCAGGAATCCGACCGCGATCTCTGGTGGCTCACCGGGCTTCACGTGACCTTTGTCGTTTCGGCTTTGCTGCTCGCCGTCGCCGATCGGATCGGCCATCGCCCGACGACGGGCGAGCCGAATTGAGGGCGGCCGCGCGTTGCGGCCCCATCCGGCGTTTGTCGCAGGGCGTCGCGGCTTCCAAAACACGTTGCTCCGCCTCGACTCCCTCGTCGGCAGGCGGGTTCATTTCTCCAGCAGGACCTGACGGCATGCCGGCGGCAGTTGCGCCATCGTCAGCGGCTTTGCCGGCGGCGACGGCTTGGGATGCAAGGCTTCGTCGGTGAACCACCAGTCGAGCGACTTGTCGCAGCCGTCGCCGGGCGGAACCGGCTCTTGGGGGCGGCATTGTTCTTCGCCCTTCGGACAGGCGATGCGGACGTGGAAATGATAATTGTGCCCCCAAAAGGGACGTACTTTCGTCATCCAGGCCTGACCCTTGTAGCTTTCGCACAACGCCTTCTTGATCGCGGCGTTGACGAAGATGCGCTCGACCTGCGGCTCCTCGGCGGCCGCCTTGATGACGCCGCCCTGCTTCGCCGTCCAATGAGCCGGATCGACGGAGAGCCCGTCTTCGGTCACCATGTTGATCGCCGACATTTCTTCGCGCTCTTCGCGCGTCAGGCGTCGGTCCGGCATTGGCGTCAGCCAGACATCGGCGTCGAGCCCAATCTGATGGGAGGCGTGGCCGGTCAGCATCGGCCCGCCGCGCGGCTGCGACATGTCGCCGACGAGAATTCCCGGCCAGACGCCGGCCGCGGCCGCTTTTTTGGAGAAGCGCTCGAGAAAAGCCAGCAGGGCCGGATTGCCCCAGTTACGATCGCGCGACAGGCGCATCACCTGCCACGTCTCGCCGTCGACCGGCAACGCCTTGGCGCCGGCGAGACAGCCGCGCGAATAGAAGCCGATGGAGCGCGCCTGCGCCTCGGCCGGCGTCAGGGCGCGGCCGAACAATTCCTTTGCGGCAAGGCCCGGATCGCTCGGATCGGCGAGCGGCGGCGGGGGCGCCGGCGTCAGGGTCCCTTTATCTTGCGCCTTGGCCACACCGGCGAGAGCAATGGCGACGCCGAAGGCGACCACGAAAGCCGAGCGGCGAGCGTTGCGTGTCATCCAAGGCGCTCCTGGCAAGGCGGTCGTCGACCCATCAGAGATCTAAAAAGTCTGACGCGCCCACGTTAACGCCTCGTTAACCCAAGCTTTCAAGCCTCCTTCACCGCAACGATGAAGAGCCGCGGGAAGCGCAGCAGCGCGCGCCCGTCCGGCAGGGGCGGGTGGGCTTTGTCGATTGCCGCCCCATAACGGGCCAGATATTCACCTTGTTCGTCGGGCGACAGCGGATCGAGGAAGGGACGAAGGCCGGTTCCCTTCACCCATTCGACGATCGCGGCGGGCCCCGCCAAGACGTGAGCATAGGTCGTGCGCCATAAATCGACGCGGGCGGAGCGCGGCGCCAGCGCCGCATAATAATCTTCGAACGCGCCTAACGGCTCGCGCGAGGCCGTCGCGGCCGCGAGCTTGGCCGCAAAGGGCGCTTGGCCCGCAATTTCGCGCATCAGCGCGTGAGTGGGCTCGTCGAGATTGTCCGGCATTTGAACGGCCAACCGCCCGCCCGTCGCCAATTGATCGATAAGATGGGACATCACCGCGATGTGGCGCGGAATCCATTGCATGACGGCGTTGGCGAAGATAACGTCAATGGGCGCGTCGGCCTGCCACGTGGCGACGTCGCCTCTTACAAAACGGATTTTGGGCAGCCGCTTGCGCGCTTTGGCCAGCATGTCTTCGGAATTGTCGATTCCCGTCAGTTCGGCGTCGGGAAACCGCGCCGCGAGCAGCTCGGTGGAATTGCCGGGGCCGCAGCCGAGATCAACGACCCGTCGCGCACCGCCTGCGACGCGCGCCAAGAGGTCGGCGGCCGGCCGCGTGCGTTCGGCTTCGAATTGCAGATACTGACACGCGTCCCAATCGCTCATTGCCTACGCCTCCAGGTTGCAAACGCGAGACGAGCAAGGCCGAAAAGCGGGGATCCGGCGCGCACGTAAATTGCCGCTGTTTCAATCGCTTGCGGGCAAAGATGGCGTTCAGCCCACAATTGGCCGACATTTTTTTGTCGCAGAACCGCCAAAATTGCCCGGGCGGCATTTTTTTTTCCTCGGTGTGACAAATCGAACTTTCCTTGTTCGACAAGGTCTTGGGCTTTGCCCGGATGGCGATTGTTAATCGAGAGGGCGTCGGGACCGTTCGATGACGACACTTTTGTAACTAGTCATATTGATCGCCCTCCCTCTAGCCTGTAGTGTTTTTGGACGCTGACAGCATTGCTGATCGACGCTTACAAAAACGATAGCTTATAAAAAGACTACCAAAGCATCGGGTGGTAAGAGGGGGCCGTCTTGCTAACTAATTTCATAAATCACGCACCATACTGTAGTATAGACGACAAGTCAACTCTGACTTTATTGTTAGCGTAGCTCGCACTCCTAGTCTCGACAAATCGTTAGACAATAATCCCGCCGCACACTGTTGCGGCAAGGAGAGATTATGGCTGCGCAATCAACCGCTGGATATGCGGGCGACTTATCCGCCCGGGAAGCTTATTCTATCCTTGAACGAGACAAGGCCGCCGTCTTGGTCGATGTTCGCACCCAAGCCGAATGGACTTACGTCGGCGTCCCGAACCTTTCGGAATTGGGCAAGCAGACGATCCTCGTCGAATGGCAGGCCTATCCGTCGATGAAGGTCGACGCGGATTTCGCGCCGCGGCTCAACCAAGCGCTTCCGGAGAGCGGCGCCGACGCGCCCTTGTTGTTCTTGTGCCGCTCCGGCGGGCGTTCGCGCGCCGCAGCCATCGCGATGACCACGGCGGGTCACACGCGCTGCTTCAATATTGCGGGAGGCTTCGAAGGCCCGCTCGACGATAAGCAGCAGCGCGGCGCGGTCGACGGTTGGAAGGCGCAAGGCCTTCCCTGGTCGCAGTCGTAGCGTCCCGCAACGCTATCTCCCGAACTTGAGGCGCCTCGGCGCCGTTCAACCCCATCCAGAGACGAATTGCGCCATGATCCACCAACCGCCTCAAGATTTCTCCGGTCGCCAAGAAGCTTGGAAACGATGCGGCACGCGCCTAAGGGCCGAACTCGGCGAGGACGTCTATACGAGCTGGTTCGGCCGGCTCGAACTCGAAGAGGTTGTCGATGGCCAGGCGCGGCTGTCGGTGCCGACGAAATTCCTGAAAAGCTGGATCGACAACCACTATACTGACCGAATTCTCGCGGCCATGAGGGGCGAGATCGACGGCGTCATCGGGCTGGCGCTTTCGGTACGATCCTCGACCAAGCTGCCCTGCCAAAGCGCCGAAACGCGGCCCGCGCTCGACGGCGGGCGTGAACTGGGCCTCACCGCATCGCCCGAGCGGGAGCCGGCGCGCGCGCCGCTCAGACGCGGCGAAAACCCGGCAAACGAGGAGGCGATGGCCGGCTCGCCGCTCGACCGCAGATTGACGTTCGCCACCTTCCTTGTCGGGAAATCGAACCAGCTCGCCTATTCGGCCGTGCAGAAAATCATCGAGACCCGAGCCGGCCAGCCGCCGGCGTTCAGCCCGCTCTATATCCACGCCGCCGTCGGGCTCGGCAAGACGCATTTGCTGCAAGCCGTCGCCCATGCGGCGACGAACCAGGGGCGGCGGGCGATCTATCTGACGGCCGAGCGCTTCATGTATGGCTTCGTCGCCGCGCTCAGAGCCCAGACGGCGATCGCCTTCAAAGAATCCTTGCGTTCGATCGATCTGTTGATTTTCGACGATGCGCAATTCCTGCAAGGGCGTTCGATTCAGAACGAGTTCTGTCACGCCCTCAACGCGCTCGTCGACGCCGGGCGCCAGGTCGTCGTCGCCGCGGACCGCCCGCCCAATGAGCTTGAATCGCTCGAAGAGCGCGTACGCTCGCGCCTTGCCGGCGGCCTCTGCGTCGAGATGAGCGGGCTCGACGAGGCGTTGCGCGTCAAGATCCTCGAGGCGCGCGTCGCCGCCGCGCAGGCGCTTCAGCCCGGCTTCGAAGTCGCCCCGCCCGTCCTCGCCTATGTGGCCAAGACGCTCAATTCAAACGGCCGCGATCTTGAAGGCGCGGTCAATCGCCTGCTCGCCCATTCCTCTATCGCCGGCCAGCGTCATACGGTCGAAAGCGCGGAGATCGCGATCCGCGACCTCGTGCGCACGCGCGAACCCAAGCGCGTCAAGATCGAGGATATCCAGAAACTCGTCGCCAATCGCTTCAGCGTCACGCGCGCCGACATCCTCTCGGCGCGTCGTACCGCGACCGTCGTCAAGCCGCGGCAGATTGCCATGTATCTCGCCAAGGTGCTGACCCCGCGCTCGCTGCCGGAGATTGGGCGCCGCTTTGGCGGGCGCGATCACACGACGGTTCTGCACGCGGTGCGCAAGATCGAAGGCCTTGCGAAGACAGATGCGAACTTGAACGAAGAACTCGAACTGCTCAAACGCATGTTGCTGGAATGACGCGAAGCGGCGGGGCGGCGAAGAATTCGGCGTCCGAGCGATGAAACTCGTCTTCAAGATCGTCGGCGCCGAAGAATGGCGCGCCGCCGAAAGGAAGGGCGTCTTCGAGGGCGCAGGGATCGACCGCGCCGACGGCTATATTCACTTCTCCACCGCCGCCCAGGCGCCAGAGACGGCGGCGAGGCATTTTGCGGGACGCGGCGATCTCATCCTGGCGGCGATCGAAGCCGCCAAGCTCGGCGACGCCCTCAAATGGGAGCCGTCGCGCGGCGGCGCGCTGTTTCCCCATCTCTATGGACCCCTGCCGTTCTCCGCTGTGCGTTGGGCGCGTCCCCTGCCGCTCGGCGCCGACGGAAGGCATGTCTTCGGAACGTTCGAGGAATGATCGGCAGGCTCGGGGCGCTGGCGAGACCGCTGCTCCTTGCGCTTGAACCAGAACGCGCGCATCGCCTCGCGATCGCCGCTCTGTCGCTTTGGCCCGGCGCGCCGCCGGCGCCTGACGCGCGGCTCGCAACCGAAGCCTTCGGCTTGCTCTTCCCCAATCCGCTTGGCATGGCGGCGGGTTTCGACAAGAACGCCGAAGCGCCCGACGGGCTCCTCGGCCTCGGCTTCGGCTTCGTCGAGGTCGGCACGCTGACGCCGCTACCGCAGGTCGGCAACCCGCGCCCGCGTCTCTTTCGCCTTGCGCGCGATCAAGCCCTGATCAACCGGCTCGGCTTCAACAATTGCGGCCATGCGGCGGCGCATGCGCGCCTGGCCGCGCGTGGCGCACGCGGGATCGTCGGCGTCAATATCGGGCCGAACAAGGATTCGGCCGACCGCATCGCCGACTATGGGTTGGGGATCGCGGCCTTCGCCGATGTCGCGGGCTACTTCACGATCAATGTCTCTTCGCCGAATACGCCGGCGCTCCGCGACTTGCAGCAGAAAGGCGCGCTCGATGAAGTGATCGCCCGCGTCATGGCGGCGCGGGCGGCCTTGGCGCGACAACCGCCCGTTCTCGTCAAGATCGCGCCGGACCTCGATCTTGCCGGGCTCGACGACATTGTCGCGATCGCACGCGCCCGCCGCGTCGATGGGATGATCGTCTCGAACACGACGATCGCGCGACCGGCTGGGCTCGCCGACCCCGCGGCGGGCGAGGCCGGCGGCCTCTCGGGCCGGCCGCTCTTCGATCTCTCGACGCGCATTCTCGCTGAGACCTATTTGCGGGTCGACGGCGCCTTTCCCCTCGTCGGCTGCGGCGGCGTCGACAGCGCCGCGGCGGCCTATGCGAAAATCCGCGCTGGAGCGAGCCTCGTGCAGATCTATTCCGCGCTGATCTATCGTGGGCCGCTGATCGTCGGCCAAATTCTTTCCGGCTTACGCGCGCTGTTGGATGCGGACCGGCGCAAGACGATCGCCGAGGCCGTCGGCGCCGAGGCCCGCGCCTTCGCCAGGCCCTGAACCCGCTCAGCGCGAACGGCGCGAATCAAGAAGGCGGATGAGAAGCCAGATCGGCACGACGACGATCGCCCCGGTCAGGATCGTGCGCCCGAATTGCCGGAAATCGGCAAGCCCAAAGTCGATCAGGCGACGAAAAAGCCGCTCAAGGCTTTCGACAATATCACCCGGCTCGACGCCGAACATCACCAGCAGCACGCCGACGATGAAGGAGACGACGATCAGCCGAATTGCGACCGAGGTCGGCGACCCGCCAAGGAAGCGTTCGAGCGTGGGATTGGTCATGGGAACGACTCGCCGTGATCAAGGGCGAGGCTTTAGCACATCAAAAGCACGGGCGAAAATTGAGAGCGCCGCCCCTCACACCGACATATGCCGGCGCACCTCGCTCTCCACCATCGAGGCGCGATTGCCCGAAAGCACCACCGCGCCGCGGTCCATCACCACGTAATCGTCGGCGAGATCGCGCGCCCATTCGAAATATTGCTCGACGATGAGGATCGCCATCTCGCCTTTCTGGCGCAGGTATGTGACGGCCCGGCCGATGTCCTTGATGATCGAGGGCTGGATCCCCTCGGTCGGCTCGTCGAGGACGAGGAGCTTCGGCCGCGTCGCCAAGGCGCGGCCGATCGCCAATTGCTGTTGCTGTCCGCCGGAGAGATCGCCGCCGCGCCGACCGAGCATTTCGGAAAGGACGGGAAAGAGGCTGAATATCTCATCGTCGATGAAGCGCGTTGCGCGCGGCTGAGTGGCGAGGCCGGTCAGGAGATTTTCGTGCACGGTCAGGAGCGGAAAGATTTCGCGCCCTTGCGGCACGTAACCAATGCCGCGCCTGGCGCGCTGATGAGCGGGAAGCTTGCTG
>DASZFX010000264.1:0-5514 GCA_035939375.1 Roseiarcus sp. | reverse complement strand
CGCAGATTTCTCGCTGCGCGTTTTGCGCGGCGACGAGACCCTGCATCGGGCGCGGATCATCGTCGGCAAGCCCGACACGCCGACGCCGATTTTCTCCAACGCCATGCGCTACATCCTGGTCAACCCATCCTGGAGGGTGCCGCGATCGATCATCCGTAAGGAGATGCTGCCTAAACTCGCCAAGGACCCGGACTATCTGACGCGCCTCGGCTTCGAGGTGACGCAACACGGCGATACGATCGACGTGATGCAGCCGCCCGGCGAGCGCAACGCGCTCGGCCGAATCGCTTTCATGTTCCCGAACGAACATTCCGTCTATCTGCACGATACGCCTTCGCGCAGTCTGTTCATGGCGTCGCGGCGGGCGTTCAGCCATGGGTGCGTCCGCGTCGATCAGCCGATGCGGCTCGCCGAACTCGTCATGGGGGGAAGCTGGAGCGAGCAACGCTTCCGCTCGCTGATCGGCGGCGGCTCGGAGCGTACGCTGTTCCTGCCGCATCCCCTGCCCATCCATATCGAATATTTCACCGCCTTCATGAACGAGGCGGGCGACTTGCAGATGCGGGAGGATCTCTGCGGTCACGTGCGCCGGCTGGAATCGGCGCTTGGCCTCGATGCTCAAAGCTAGCGAAAAGTCAAGATTGAACCCAGGGCAGGAAGTCTTTACAGATAATTGCTCTGGCGTTTGCGCAGCGATTTCGGCAAGCTGTGATTTTCACGACACAGGCGACGAACTATTTCGCGATACGGGCGGCGAACAAAAGCAATAAGGCGACGAGCGAAAAAAGCCACGCGTTTCGTGCGGGGTAAGCTATTCGGGAAGGCGAAGAACCTCCCGATACGGGGTTAAGTCTCTGATTTTGTTCAAAAGAGGCGAGTTTGCCTAACTTGCGAGCCTGGTGCGCTGCATGGGCGAAGAGGACGCTTGCCCGCGTCCTCTGGGCGCCGGCGCTCGCGCTCATCGGCCTGACGCCGAATTCGACCGAATCAGCCAACGCCAACGGCGAGACGCGCACCCTCAATTTGGCGGAGCCGCATACGAACGAAACCGGTTCGTTCACCTACATGGTCAACGGCGCCTATGACCAGGCCGTTCTCGAAAAGCTGAATTGGTTCCTGCGGGACTGGCGTCACGACGAACAGACCCATATGGACCCCAAGCTGTTCGACATCGTCTGGGAGGTCTACCGCGAGTCGGGGTCGAGCCAGCCGGTCGAAATCCTCTCCGCCTACCGCTCTCCCCAAACCAATGCGATGTTGCGTCGCCGCTCGCGGCTGGTCGCCGAGCACTCGCTGCATATTCAGGGCAGGGCGATGGACGCCCATTTTGTCGATGTGTCGACGGCGCGTATTCGCGACATCGCCATGCGCATGCAGGACGGCGGCGTCGGCTTCTATCCGACCGGCGCCACCCCTTGGGTGCATATCGACTCAGGGTCGGTTCGCTATTGGCCGCGGATGAGCCGCGACGCGCTGGCTCGGATTTTCCCCGACGGCAAGACCGTCGACATTCCCGCCGACGGCGTGCCTATGCCCGGCTACGAACAGGCGCGAGCTGATATCGAGGCGCGCGGGGGCACCGTCTTTGCAGCGACCGCTTACGCCGGTCATCCCAAGAGCCTCTTGGCCATGCTGTTCGGCGGCGGCGAGGATGAGGGCGACGAAGAGGCGGTGGCCGATACGCGGCGCGGCGGGACGACGATGTCCTTCGCCGCGGCGAGCCCTCAGCCGCGCGGGGGAACGGGCCAACAGCCGCCGCCGCTTGCGGCGAGCGCCCATCCTGACCCGGTCAGCCTGGCCAAGCGCGATTTGCCGCAGGGCGAGACTTTCATCGGACCGGCGCCGCCGGCGAATGCGCCGAAGCCCGAAGCTGCCAAGCCCGAAATGGTCGCCTCGCTCGAGCCGCGCGAGGCCAACGACGGTTCGGAGGGCGCCGTTCTCATCCCCACGCCGCCGCACCGTCCTTCTGAATTCGTCTCGGCCACGCTCGGCTACGGCCCCGCTCCGACACCGCCCTCGCGACCCGTCGAATTCGCTGCCCTGCAATCGCGGCCGCCGGACGGCGCCGACGCCGCGCATAAGAACGACGCGATCACGGCGTTGCTGACCCGCCGGCTGCCGGGGGTGATCACGCGCGGCCTCAGCGGACCGCTGCCGAAGAACGCGCTGGCCTTGACCGACCCCGACGCGCCCGTTTCGCCCGAGCGGATCGCACTGCTCGCTAAGGCGGCGGCGCTGTCGGCCTCCCTGCCCCCGCAGCCGCGAATGGCGCCGCTCGAACGCGCCGCCCGGCTCTATGCGCCGCTGCCGCCGATCGAGGGGGCGCTGCTCAAGCCGGCGCTGGTCGCAGCCAAGATCGATCAATCCGATTTCGAGGTCATGACGGCGCCGAAGACGCCGACCGCCATGCTTGGCGCGCTGAAAGCGGCGGCGCCCGCATCGCCACGCGCCGACGCCTTGGTCGTCGCCTTGGCGCCGGTCGCCGAGGTTCAGGCGACATTCGGCGCAGACCCGGCCGGCGATTTACGCCCTGACGCTTTCGCCAGGAGCCCGGCGGTTTCCGACCCTCGCGGCGCGCTGACGACGAGCGACGCCGACGCGCTCCGCGGCACCGATTGAGCCCCGCTCAACCGCTAATAGAAAGGCCGGCGCCTGCGACCTGATGATCGCACCGGCGCCGGGCCCAAACGCAGCATTTCGCCAATGATCGCGGCTATGATCGATCGACCGCCCAGGCGCCGGCGCCGGCCGTGGCGAGGTACAAGGCGGCGAAGCAGAACAAGATCGCCGCATCGCCGCCATTGAGCGCCGGGAAGAAGCCGCGCGGGAAATGCGCCATGAAATAGGCGGCGGCGGCGAAGCCGGACATCACGAAAGCGACCGGCCGCGTCGCAAAGCCGACGATCAAGAGGCCCCCACCGACCGTCTCGATGAGACCCGCCGCGATCTTGAGGCCCTCCGGCATCGCGCCAAGATCCATCGGCGGAAAGCCGATCAGCTTGGAGAGGCCGT
This sequence comes from Roseiarcus sp., assembly GCA_035939375.1. GTDB lineage: Bacteria > Pseudomonadota > Alphaproteobacteria > Rhizobiales > Beijerinckiaceae > Roseiarcus. Next base: position 2,502 of record DASZFX010000264.1, on the reverse strand, counting down.
GCTGGAGGAAGAGCAAGCCGACGATGATGCGGAAAAGCCCCCGGGCGTAAGGCGCCCAAACGCGTGGCAGAATCGTCAATTCCATATATTGCCTCCTAAGGTTCCTCGATCGCCGAAACAGAACGGCGACCGACGGCCGCCGATCTAGTTATATCATATAACAATGTGGCGTTTTGATGCGTTCAAACGAGCGCTCAAACGATCTTGGCGATCTCGTCGAAGGCGAAACGCGGGCTGCGCGGGAACAATTTCGTGTGATCGCCATAGCCGATATTGATCAGCACGTTCGACCTGAAGCGTCCGTCGGGAAAAAATTCCGCATCTAGCTTCTCGTTGTCGAAACCCGTCATCGGGCCGGTGTCGAGGCCGAGGGCGCGCAGCGCAATGATGAGATAGGCGACCTGCAAGGTGCCGTTCTTGTGGGCGACTTCGCGGACCTGTTCGGCCGGCAATTTATCGAACCAGGACTTGGCGTCGGCACGCGGCATCAGGAAGGGCAGGTGCTCGTAAAACTTGACGTCGTAAGCCGTGATCGCCGTCACCGGGGCCGCCATGGTCTTGTCAAGATTGCCGGGCGACAGCGCCGGCTTGAGCCGCTCCTTGGCGGCGCGAGACTTCACGAAAACCACGCGCATCGGCGATTGATTGGCGCTGGTCGGCCCGATTTTGGCGATATCGACGGCCTGGCGCAGTAGGTCGTCCGCAACCGGCTTGTCGAGAAAGCCGTTGTGGGTGCGCGCCCCGATGAAAATCTGCGCGAGCGCAGCTTCGCTGATCGCGGCGTTGGAATGTTCAACAACGGCATGCAGGGTCATTGGGGTCTCCTTCGGCACAGACATGGCTGAGCCGCTTCATCGATTCAACTGAGAAAATTATGGCGGTATCTATCGGTTATTATGATAGGCCCCACCAGCCTACGGCCGGAGCCTGTTTGGTCCGCCGCGCAGGCGCGACTTTGAACCAATGCAGTTTCATTGCAACCGGCAAAATAATGTTGATATGTATCGGCTCAGTTGATGGATGGGGACTCGCCGGATGATCGACCCTCTGACCCTCGACCAAATGCGCGTCCTCATCGCCGTCGCCGAAACCGGCAGTTTCTCGGGCGCGGCGCGCCGCCTCGGGCGCGTCCAATCGGCGGTGAGCCAAGCGATCAACACGATGGAAAGCGTGCTCGGCGTCGCCCTCTTCGACCGTCGCGGCAAGAAGCCCGCCCTGACCGAGGCCGGCGAGGTGATCGCGCGCGACGCCCGCCGCCTCATTGACGGCGCGCGAACCTTGAAATCGCGGGCCGCGAGCATCGCCGCCGACACCGAGCCCGAGCTGACGTTGGCGGTCGACGCCATTTTTCCGAACGAGCTTTTGATGGCGAGCTTGAAGGCGCTGCGCGGGGAATTCCCGCAAACGCCGGTCTCCGTCTTCACCGAGGGTCTTGGCGGGCCGGAGCAGCGCTTGCGAGACGGCGTCGTGCGCCTCGCCATCTATCCGCTGGCGGTCACCGGCGCGCATGATCTCGCAGCCGAGTTCCTGACCGACGTCGCCATCATCCCCGTCGTCGCCGCCAGCCACCCACTCGCCGCGATCGAAGGCCCGCTCGCCCGCGAAACGCTCGAGCCGCATGTGCAACTCGTCCTGACCGACCGCACGCCGCTGACGCAAAATTCCCATGGCGGCATCGTCAGCCATCACATCTGGCGTTTCGCCGATTTGGCGACGCGGCTCGAGTTCCTTCTCGCCGGCTTCGGCTGGTGCAACATGCCGGCCCATATGGTCGTCGGCCATATCGAGGCTGGCCGGTTGAAGAGGCTCGCGCTCACCGAAAAGGACGCCTTCGTGTTCCGCATCCATGTCGTGCATGAGCGCGGCCGGGAGATTGGCCGCGCCGGGCGCTGGCTGATCGCGGATCTGCGCCAACGGCTCGCCGGGCCTGCCTGTTCGGCGCGCCGGCAGGAGTTGGAGGATAGGCTCGCGCCGCATTCGGGTACGGATTCGCGCCCCTCGGCGCTGGTTGCGTGAGCGCGCACTAACGCGCCAATCATTTTCGTACTCAACCCTTCGAAGGTTTTATTCCGCAATCCGCAGCGGCTACGCCGGTCGACCGCTATCAAGCGCTTTCGGCGCTTCTCCGCTTCGCTTCGACCCTTCGGGTGACAGCGATCGTTCGGCGCGGCCATTGGTTGGCAGGACGCAATCGACGCGCGGAGGAGTCAAGGCTCGCGTAGCGACATAGCCCGTCGAAAGATGGACGTTCTTCAAACGGCTGTATGCATACCACCGACCGCCGGCCACGCCGACCGACCGCAGTCAAGCGCTTTCAGCGCTTCTCCGCTTCGCTTCGACCCTTCGGGTGACAGCGATCGTTCGGCGCGGCTATTCGTTGGCAGGAACTTTGGTGATCGAACCGGCCCTCGGCCGGTTTAGTGACCAAAGTTCCCGACCACAATACGCAATCGACGCGCGGAGGAGTCAAGGCTCGCAAAGCGACCGGCGAAGCCGGCTTGG